>PUNP01000922.1 GCA_003551785.1 Candidatus Brocadiaceae bacterium
GCGGGAAAGGAGGTGAAGGCAATAAAAAAGCCTCAGAGCACCTTTTGAGGCATTCTGAGGCTTTAGAGGGTGGTGGGCCCAGAGGGATTTGAACCCCCAACAAACGGATTATGAGTCCGCTGCTCTACCGTTGAGCTATGGGCCCACGGGTATCTAATCGAAATAAGAGAATTTTAACAAAATTTGACTTAAAATTCAAACAAATATCCAATATCTTATTGAAAATCGTCCAGATGAGACCCTCATATTGTAATGCCTGACATTTCGTGGTAAAATTTAATGGTGATTTTTTACCGAACTGCTGTCTCTCATACCTTAGTTGGTTTGAAATACGCAATTTAATGAATATTTAACCTCATTTTTGGCCCATATTTCAGCGGGATATTCAATTGACTACCGTAGCGACAAACAGAAAAGCTTTTCACGAATATATCATCGAAGAGCAATATGAAGCAGGAATAGTCCTGGCCGGTTCGGAAGTGAAGAGCCTGCGGGTGCACGGGTGCAGTCTGCAGGAAGCCTATGCACGCCCCCTTAATGGTGAAATTTTCCTCATCGGTATGCACATAACCCCTTATAAACAGGCCACTATCGATGCGCCGGACCCTGACCGAATCCGTAAATTATTGATGCATAAGGATGAAATAAATTATATCGTATCTCAATGTACTCAGAGAGGGTATACACTTGTACCTCTCAAAATTTATTTTAAACGTGGATGGGCCAAGGTGCGGATAGGGTTGGCGAGACGCAAAAAAAAGGAAGATAAGAGAAGGAAGATGATTGAACGGCAGGAAATAAAGGAAGCCAAAAGGCACCTTAAACGTCATACAAGGTAATATTATTTATGACTTCGGGAAACTATCACCTTAACACCATCTGCCTGATTTTGGGCGGCGGACGCGGCAGCAGGCTTTACCCGCTGACCAAAGACAGGGCAAAACCGGCCGTCCCGCTGCTGGGACAATACCGGCTTATCGATATCCCCATCTCCAATTGCCTCAACAGCGGGATGGAAAATATTTATGTGCTCACCCAATTCAATAGCAATTCTCTGCTGAGACATATCGCCAACACGTATAAATTTGACACATTCAGCGAAGGTTGGGTGCAGATCTTACCCGCTCAGCAAACACTCAGGGATTCCAACTGGTATCAAGGCACTGCCGATGCAGTACGTCAGAATTTGCCGTTTATTAAAGGACAATCAGCTGAATATACGCTGATATTGAGCGGAGATCAATTATACCGGATGGATTTTAATGACATCCTGCAGACGCATGTCAATTCTCAAGCTGATGCCACAGTCTGCTGTACGCCGGTTGAAGAATCTTTGGCTGGTGCGTTAGGGATCATTCGCACAAATCCAGAAGGCACCGTTGAAGCTTTTTTAGAAAAGCCAGGTTCTGACGCCCTCCCCGCTGAGTTCGAATTTGGGACTGAAAAACCATCGCATACCCCCTCTCGCTCCTACCTTGCTTCAATGGGAATTTACGTATTCAACACCGATATCCTTGTCGATGCACTGGAATCTTTAAATACTTGCCACGATTTTGGCAGCGAGGTTCTGCCAGGATGTGTAGAAAGATACAAACTGCATTCCCATATTTTTTCCGGCTACTGGCAGGATGTCGGTACTGTAAAAAATTTCTATACTGCTAACTTATCTTTTGTCAGTGGATCCCCGGGCTTCAAACTTTATGAGGAAAAGGCGCCGGTGTATACCCACCCTCGTTTCCTTCCCCTGCCTATCATTGAAAACTGTCAAATCCGCCGCTCGATCATCGGGAGCGGCTCCGAAATCAATGGCCTCAGCATTGAAAATTCCGTCATCGGTTTGAGGACACGAATTGGGCGAAACGTGAAAATCTCAGAATCAATCATTATGGGGGCCGATTTCATGCCCGGAAAACCGGGTACGGAAAATGACGACCCGCCGGTCGGCATCGGCCCTGATTGCATACTTAAAAACTGTATTATCGATAAAAACGCCCGTATCGGATCCGGAGTAAAAATTTGGGTTAAACCCTCCCGTGCATGTGAGGACACAGACATCTATTCCATCAGAGACGGCATAGTCATTATCCCTAAAAACACTGTGCTGAAAGACGGTACAGTTATTTGAGAGTTAAGATAATAACCTGCATTTCATAGACCAACGATAATATTTAATATAACAGATTGAAATACCAAGTTTTATATGTTATTTTTGAGGCACTCAAAATGTACAGTGTATACAAACGATTTCTCAAACGGCTGTTTACCCTGCGGGCGCGTCTTCAGCGGCACATCTGCGGGATAAGACTGCCCGATTGACATTTTTTTCTAAAAATATTTTTTTTGAACATTTCCTCTTTTAAACAAACTAAGTCTATAACATATTGCATTGGCATTCTAATTTTAGGTTTTTTCCCGGGGTTAAATTTGATAATGCTAAGTGATTTGTTTACGTTTTAAGCATTTGCGTAACTCCAGTGAGTTTTGAGAGGCATCACTGGCGTTACGTGTATTCGGTGGAAATAATATTAAATTACCATTGAATCTTTTGAATTTATGAAGTCATCTGAGTTTAAGTGTGATGCAAGTGTAGGGCAAGTTTAGTGTAAGTGTTAAGTGTAACTTTTTTTACAGGAGATTTTGCCATTTTTAGCAAAAGTAAACTTATTAAAGTGTCGATAGGTGTAGGTATGTCAGCTTTCATTTCAGTATCAGCGCTTTCCGGCTGTGCTCCGGCTGAAACTCATCAACCGATGGAGGAAGGAGCGTTCGAAATACCTGAACAGGGCGTTGAAGAACAACCGGATGCCGAACCGGAGGCTATACCTCAAGAACCGGATGCTATGCCGCAATTTGAAGAAGAAGCAGATGATGGACCGGAAGTGGAGATTATGGAAAATGACGCAGTTGATGCTGAAGATGCAGAGGCAGGTGAAGAAGAACCGATGGAATTGGAGCTTCCTGAACAAGAGATGCCGGAACCTGAAGATATAGACATTGAAGATACAGAACGGGAACCGGATTTTCTGTTAGCTACAGTAGACGGCGATGAAATCATTCTGCAGGATTTATATGACGAATTTGCCGCTATTCCTGCTCACTTCCAGCCTCAGATGCAGCACCAGCAGCATGAGTTGCTCCACCAGATGATTCAGCGCCATCTGCTCATCCAAAAAGCTGAAGAACTTGAAATAGCAGAAACAGAGCTTTTTGAAAATTCTATGGAGCAGATTCAGCAATCGCCTATGGCTGCAGAATTTGACGAAGAAGAGCTTAAAGAGTCTGCCATGATGGAAGCTCTGATTCAACAAAAAGTCGTAGAGAAAGTCGAAATTTCCGAAGAAGAATTGCAAGCAATCTTTGAACAGTATCAGCAAATGATGCCTGAAGATGCAGATTTTGA
>PUNP01000478.1 GCA_003551785.1 Candidatus Brocadiaceae bacterium
CATCTGCTTCAGAAATCTATACTTGCAGTATACGAATACAGCTGCGTTTGATTTCTTCGCAGCTGCGCGAAAAGCAAGCGCCGACGCTTTTTAGGAAAAAAGCTTAGCAAAAAACTCTGTCGTATAAAAAGAAAATTTTTTTGTCCTACTTTTTTTCAAAAAAGTAGGCGCCGCCGGCAGTGCGCCCGTAGGGTAAAACCGCTTTTTAGAGGCCAAAATACAGGGTATGATCTCAAAAAATCGTAAAATGTGCTTTTAAGATTTAACATAACAGTCGTTTATGTTAATTTTGCTGTTGGTTTATGAAATGCGGGTTAAGCATCCTGTTTTGACAAAGCTCTCCGCATGTGGTACACTTGTACCTATGAAATCATTAACAAAATTACAAAAAAAAGTCTTCGCATATCTTCAGGCTTATGCACGTGAAAAGGGGTATCCGCCCACAATCAGGGAAATAAAAACTGCATTGCACCTGTCTGGACATAGCAGCATCCAGAACGCCCTTTTCGTTCTTGAAAAAAAAGGGTATATACGCCGCTCTGGGAAGGCAAGGGGTATCGAGTTTTGCCAAAGCCACAGGACTCATCAGCCCTCCCAGCTTCCTTTGGCCGGCCGGATACAGGCCGGGGAGCCCCATATGGCCATAGAAGATGTGGAGGGTTATGTGGCTGTTGACAGATCATTTGTGTCCGGTTCCGATAATTTTCTGCTGAAAGTGGAGGGCGACAGTATGATCGACGCCCACATTCAAGACGGAGATTATGTTGTCGTTAAGCCGCAGCCGGAAGCTAATAACGGCGATACCGTAGTCGCAATAATAGATGACGAAGCTACGGTGAAGAAGTTTTACAAAAACGGCAATCAAATACGGCTTAATCCGGCCAACCCTGACTATAAACCCATTGTTATCGATTCAGGCAATCCGAATGTATCCATAGTCGGAAAGGTCGCGTCGGTTTTAAGGTCTATTTCAACAAAATAAGATTAAGCCGGGGTACATCTTATATAGAATATCAACATGAAAAATCATATCAACGAACAGGTCAAAGTCGGTGCTATCTTTGGAAGTAATCAAAGAATTAAGCCCGTATGGTTCATATGGCAGGGCAGGCAGCACCGCATAAACTCTGTAACTTACAGGTGGCAAAGCCGGGCTGGAAGTGCTGTTGTACATCACTTCTCCGTCACTGACGGGGCGGATTTATATGAGCTGCGATATAACACTCAGTCCTGCACCTGGCGGCTTGCCGGGGTTGAAACGGAGGGATAAGTTGCAAAGAATAATCATGCACATCGACATGGACGCTTTCTTTGCCTCCGTTGAACAACAGGTAAATCAAAAATTAAGAAACAAGCCCATAGCTGTTACAGGCTCGGGAAAGCGGACTGTTATAACGTGTCCTTCTTACGAAGCAAGAAAATGGGGCGTTAAGACGGGGATGACCGTCGTGGAGGCCAGGCGAGAGTGCCCGTCAATTATTTTTGTGCCGGGATGCAGTCAGCGGTACGTGGACACGTGCACCAATCTGGTGGAGCTATACAAAAAATACACGCCATTGGTGGAGGTCTATTCCGTAGATGAGGTCTTTCTTGATATTACCGGCACTGCGCACCTGTTTAAAAGTCCCGTTGACATGGCCAGAGATATAAAAAGAACAATCCGGCATACATACGGAATTACGGCATCGATGGGCATCGCCCAAAATAAACTTATTGCGAAAATTGTAAGCGATATGCAAAAGCCAGACGGGCTGGTGGTTATTGAAAATCATCAGGAAGCCAGAGATATGCTTGAAAATCTGCCTGTAGGTGAAGTAACAGGAATAGGCTCACGTATAGAAAGCAGACTTAAAGAGATGGGCATAAGAACCTGCGGCGAACTTGGCAGGGCTCCGGTGCAGGAACTGAAAGGTGAATTCGGCGTGATTGGAGAGCGCCTTCACTTCATGGCGCTGGGGATGGATCAGGGTCCGGTCATACCGGCAGACCGGCAACCGCCTGCAAAATCTGTCGGGCACAGCATGACACTGGATAAAGATGTTGGGAGTCCAGAACTTATCAAAGCATATATACTCCAGTTATCAGAGATGGTTGGCAGAAGGCTGCGAAGAGCCGGATGCAAGGGTCGTACGGTAAGTTTAACATTAAGATACGCTGACTTTTCAACTATCTCCAAACGCAAGACAGTGAAACGATATATAAGCGATGGTATCGATATCTGTAACATATCCGTTTCAATACTGCGCTCATTCAGATTGCAAAGTGAGGTAAGGATGCTTGGAGTAAGCATTAGCAATTTGGCTGAATCCAATCAGGCACCCCTTTTCTATGAAGACCGCAAAAAGCGCGATTTAATCGATGCTATAGACCGGATAAATGACAGGTTTGGTGAGTTTTCAGTGTTCAGGGGGTCGCTTCTTAAATCCAACTCATACCCCGACACAATATCTCCTGCATGGCGTCCGGAAGGGATAAAAAGAATAGACTACGTTATATAGCCCGAACCGGACGGTTGGAGTTCGGATATCTGTGCATCCATCCACTGCCGTATCATTTCAGCCGGTATGCTGCCTTGGTCGGTTTTTTTCATTCTGCAAGTTCATGTTTTCCTTCATCCATTTCGGCAATAAATCTTGAAGGAAGGGAAAAATGCCCCGTGTGAATAAATGTTTCAAAGAATCACCGAGCACTTCCAGCAGATATGCCTGCTAGTCCCAAATCATTTTTCCTTCGCAGCAGCTTCCTCAAGCTCTTTTTCCCTTCTTACATATTTTCTCAACCAAAGGGGGAGTTTCCGCCGGGGCTGACCGATAACTATAAGCCGTGGCTCATGTACAAAAAATAAAAGATAAAACATTCCCGCGACGCTTATCCCAAGACATATAGCCAGTCCCCATGAAATGTTCGTTAAACTGATTATCGCTCCAATGCCCAGGGGGAGGAGTAGAACCACTGGACTTAGCACGAGGTTGCTCAGGGTCAGATGGGCTATGCGATTATCATGCGGGCAGGTTTCATAAATGAAATTTTGATGCGATACCCACCCGGCGGCATAAGCGATACCGAGCAGCAGGAAAGAAAACAAACATGCCCAGTACCCGCGTCCGGCGTATGCTGTGCCGATTGACGCCACCTGAGCAAAACCACCTACCAGCACTCCCCACCGGTGTCCGCGCCGATCACCGAGCTTCCCAAGCCAGTAACTTGAAATCGCTTGCGGTAGCATTATGGCCGCCCCCAACCCTATTACTACCGATTCTTCCAGGCCACCTCCAGCCTCACTCTGAAAATAAACTGCCAAAAACGCTACCGCTGCCCCGCCCGTTGTAAGCAACAGGCGGCCAATAAGGTAATGAAGGAAATTGGAATCCTTCAGTGAAAGAGAAAACCTGTGAATTA
>PUNP01000877.1 GCA_003551785.1 Candidatus Brocadiaceae bacterium
ATCCATGGCAAAACGGAGCATATCCGGCATAGTGGGGCCTATATGGATAACACTCATTCCAGCGGATTGAGCGCCTTCACCGAAGATACGGCTGAAATTCCGGGAATCACCTCTTTTATCGCAACCGATGATGATCGTTCCCTGCTCATCGTTGCGGGCGCGAAGGTATTGAGCAGCCGCAAACCCCACCTTCCGCATGACATATTCATTGATTTCGTTAGGGGTTTCCCCGGCGATGAAGCTTGTTCTGAATATGCTCCTTTTTATCTTAGGGTCGCCTGCTGAGCCCCCCTGAACCTCCTGTCCTGAGAACGAGCACATAACACATTTAGGGTAATCATTTGCTTGCCTTGCGTTGCATATTGCTTTAGTAATCTCGTATTTTTCCCCCGGGCAGCGTCGTTGATCGGGATTTTTTATTTCCTCTTTAGCGTTCATATATTGCTCTTAAAGTTTATTCAACGATTAAATTAGCACTTCGTCACCACAATTGCCGTTTAACCTGCATTACGTAAACCAACGACAGTTCCTGGTGTATTCAAATGAATTTCAGGTACATAGCGTAAAAGTTTTTGCCAAGCTTTTTTTCAAAAAGGGAGCGTCGTTTGACATTTGCCACAGATGCACCACTGAAAACGCGTGAAATATGCAGGTTATGCCTCGGCATCATTCATTACTCTCATTCTCACTACCATTATCACCTACATCCGTTTCCAGCGGCGGAGCGCCGGGCGGTGGTTCATCATGAATCGGCCGGAATCCATCGCCTTCCTTCTCATGAAAGACATTCATTTTAAATGCTGCGTTGTTTTTCATAACTTGCAGTTTGGCTTTTATAATTTCTCTTAAGATACTTCTTGACGGCGGGAAAAGGAAAGAAAATCCGAGTGCATCGGTAAGGATACCGGGCGTCAGTAAAAGTGCGCCGGCGACCAATATCATTGCTCCTTCGATAGCAGGGTCTGTGGGCAAGCGACCTCGGCTGAGTTCTGTCTGGATTTTCACCATGACTTTGAGCCCTTCTAATTTTGCCAATATTCCGCCAATTATTCCGGTGCCAATCACTAATAGGATAGTAAAAGACACGCTTGTCATCTGTGCCAATTTAAGCAGCAGAACAAGCTCTACTAATGGTGTAATTGTAAGCAATAAAATTAATTTAAGCAACATTATTATGCTCCATCTCACCTAAAGGTAATCTGCGATGCGAAATTATCAACGTTGATTAAAAACCCCAAAAAGTATAAACTATAGTATTGTACAATAAAAACGATGAAATGTCAGGTGTAAGGAGGAGCACATTGCCGTATTTGATTACGCTATCAGCTGTTATAGTGTCGTTATTCATTTGGATGGCATTTTTTGAGACTCGCCGGTTCCGTGTATGGCGGCTCAACGTGCCATTTGCTGAATCCGAGGCTTCCGAGCCGGTAGTTCTCCCGGCAAACGGTTTACCGGAGTCATACATTCTTCATGTGACAGATACGCATTTCAGCGGTAATGGTAAGGATCGAGTAAAACTGGAATTTATCCGCAGCGCAATTCAGGAAGCTGACCGCCTGGATTTCGTATTTCTCACCGGGGATATCCTCGACTCACCGCCCGGGCTGGATTCTTGTTTGGAGTTGGCGGAAATGAGCAGTAAGGCTGCCGACCGCGGGGCGTACGCGGTATTAGGCGGGCATGATTTCTACCGCTCAACCGAACTGTGGCGCAAATATCTTTCCATTCATAAAAACAAGCCATCCCAAAGTCCTTCAAAGCGGAAAATACCCAATCCGGTCAACGAATTACGTGATGGCATGAAATTACACGGCGTTGAGGTACTTGAAGATTCACATAGCATAACGGACTTGGAGAATGATGATAAGCTGGCGATAGTTGGGCTTAACGACACGTTTTTTTTTCAATGTGATCATTCCGGGGCCTGGGAGGGATTGGGTGATATTCCTACAATAGTGCTGGCCCACAGTCCCGACGTACTGCCGGAGATCGTGGAAAGAGGCGCGGAAATAGCGTTTTTCGGGCACACACACGGAGGGCAGATAAGGCTGCCGTTCAAAGGTGCCATAGTGACCCGTTCGATGGTCGGGGCCAGGCGTGCAAGAGGTATTTTTCGGGAAAAGGGGACGCTCTTTACCATTAATCAGGGACTCGGCGCTACGCGCGGGACTCACATTCGGCTATTATGCCCGCCGGAATTGACGCTTTTACATCTGGGCGCTGACTCGTTTCAAGAAAGTTATGTCCAGTACAGAAACGGTAATTTTAAGCAATAACCCGAACATTTCAGTGCGCCGCTGACCTGTCAAGGTCTGTCTTCTCACTGCACCTTGTATCTGAATCACCAGCGGTTCGCCTGAATCCACAAAAACAAGTGAAAAGAATCACCACCTAACGGATTGTGAGAAATGCGGATTAGCGCACAACAACCCGGGGCGGGTTCTGCAGCAGCCTGGTCCAGTGCTCAATATCAGAAAAACTCTTTTCATTTCCTTCGCCAAGGGAAAAAGCAAGTATTGCCGACCGGGAGGAATATACCGAGCCGGCGGGGACAATCGTGCTGTACCAGCGCCAGTATGGATACGACTCCCGCTCCAGATAAACCGCCGGGAATATCTCCGCCCGGACAAAGTAGAAGAAATTTCGATCCATGTCTCTGTGTATGTAACCATCAAAAAAATAGTAGCAGGAACCGGTATCCTGTGTGGATGAGAGTCGCTCTATGCTCTGGTTTGACCGGCCCAGGGTAACCATGCCGAGTCCGACCCTCTCGTTTTCATTATACATGCCGATAAAAGGTATATCCGGTGGAAGAGGTTCGATCCCGAGCAGGTGAAATCTCTTTCCCGGATTCTCCGGGTCATACCCACGTGCAGCTTTGACTTCTCCATCCCGGCCCATGTATACAGCATGAGTATGCTTCCCGCGCGAAAAAACAAGCTGATTATTACGCACTGCATTGACCATCGTATTTTTGCTGAAACGCATTGTTGTAGATTCAAAAATAAACGGTAAGCCTGCATAAATGGTATATTTCAATGATACTTCAATCCCGTTGGAGTCCGGGACGACTCCGGTGCGAAGGAGCTCCCAGGTAACCGGCCCGACGGCCTCCTCGTATTTGATTGCGTGTGACTCATTCTCTGTGTTCCAGCTTCGAATGTTTCCCCAGCCGTGCGGCGGAGACCAGACATCAGCACTGCCATGCACCGCCAGAGCACTGCGCCGCGGCCTAAAATCAGGTGTGAACTCGTTACCACCGAGTTTATAATTAATCAGTTGACCGGATTCGGCATGAAATTCGAAGCGAGCCGGGCCGGTATCAACTGAACGCCCCAATTGTCCGCCCTTCTCGATAGCCAGCCGTGCCTGCTTAACCGCATCCTCGACCTC
>PUNP01000495.1 GCA_003551785.1 Candidatus Brocadiaceae bacterium
CCCTCGGTGAAATGTCGTTTATCAGACAGGTCTGGACGATGGAAAACATCGCTGCCGACAGCCGGCTCGACCACCGGCAGCGGGTGTCGTAGTAATTCTTGCGCCCCAGCACCGGCCCCCTCAGCATCCTTTCTGAAATATTATTGTCCATATCCACCACGGTAATTTCGATGAAAACGGTCAGTCCCGTCCAGTGATTTTTCATGCTGTCGATCACTGCCTTCTTTCCCAGATGGTCATATTTTTGACGGCTCAGCGCTATCTATCCGCAACTGTTCGCAGCATGGCGGTGGCCGGCACTCAGTCGATTTCTCACTCGCAGTCCGCCTTTGCTGTTTATATGTCATGTCTTTTTTCATTAATAATGATTATGAAACAAGAGAAAGAGTAAAATCAAATTTATTTCTCCAAAAGAAAGTATGCCTTGTTGTAAAAAAACTATACAATGGCTTTAGAGAGCTTCTTGGGCCAATAATGAATGAAGACAAGACCGTTGGAAAATAATCCGCAAAAAAAGACTTTTTAATGCGTTTGCTTGGGGGGGAGGGGTACATTTGATAGAAAATATACTTGATTGAAAGGTCAAATTTTAGTATCATAATATCAGTGGCCAACGTGGTTTCCTGAATAGTTACGTCCTCCATCATTATGGTATTATTCAGCGCTTGTGCAAAAAACCGCCTGAATATGAATTTTACTGTTCCTGTAACAGAGCCAGGAATTCTTGCGGAATCGGCACGGATTTACGAGCTTCATAGTCGAAGAACGCCACTCCGACCTTCGCCCGCGCTATCTTCCGGCCCGATTCCTTTTCCGAGATATTGTAGACAAAATCGCAGCTTTTGCCCCTTGCATTGACAACAGCCATTTCTATCTTCAGGGTTTCTCCGTAGAAAGATTCTCCCTTATAGCTGATCGCCGCATCGTAAACGATCAAGCCACACCCGCACACATCTAGTTCGGAAAAACCATGTTCGTGCAAAAAACCGGCCCGCGCCTCCTGTGTCATGGCCAGAACACGATCATGTGCAAGGTGGCCCCCGTAATTTATGTCCGTAATGCGTACATTTATTTCAGTAATGAAAATATATTCTTTCGCCTCTTCGATCTTAACCCTGCTCATCTCCATTTCCTTCATCATTGGATATTCATTCTTTCGCACATCCGCCTTTTGCCGGCGATATATGGTTATTAAGCGCCTACATATAAAAACCGCCGTTCACATGGAGCACCTGACCGGTGATGTAGGATGCCCTTTCGTCGGCGAAGAATGCTACCGCATTTGCCACCTCTTCCGGCGTCCCCATTTTTCCCATAGGGATGCCATCAACGAGTTTGCTCCTGTATTTATCGGGCACGCTCTTCATCATATCGGTATCTATAATCCCCGGTGCCACGGCGTTTACCGTAATCCCCTTATCGGCCACTTCTCGTGCAAGGGATCTGGTAAATCCCATGATGCCGGCCTTACTGGCGGCATAATTGCTCTGACCGAAGTTTCCGGTAAAGGCCACTACGGACGATATGTTGACGATACGACCGGCGCCCTGTTTCGTCATTACATCGAGAAACGCACTGCAACAGTTATATACGCTGCCGAGGTTGACCGATATCACCCTGTCCCATTCCTCACGCGTCATTTTCTTCAGGGTTTTGTCGGCGAGAATCCCCGCATTGTTGACAAGGACATCCAGCCTGTTAAACTTTGAAAAGACCTCTTCCGCCATGCGTGTCACATCCTTTTCGCAGGCAACGTCCGCCCCTTGCAGGAGGCAGGCGCGGCCGGCTGAAACTATTTTCTCCTTCACAGACTCGGCGTCTCCCAGATTTTTGTCTCCGGGTTCGGGCAAATAGTTCACCACTACGTCCATACCGCCCCGTGCCAGCTCGATGGCGACGGCTTTGCCGATACCTCTTGAACCACCTGTAATCAGTGCAACCCTTCTCATTATTCACTCCTCTCAATCAACATTGCCATGCCCATACCGCCGCCTATACAAAGTGCGGCCACTCCAAGCCGTTTGCTGCGTCTTATTAGTTCATGCACAAGTGTAACGATAATCCTTGCGCCGCTGGCTCCTATAGGGTGCCCCAGCGCAATAGCCCCGCCATTTACATTCAGCTTGCTTTCATCAAGTCCCAGCTCCTTTACAACGGCCAGGGTCTGTGATGCAAAAGCCTCATTAATCTCATAAAGATCCACCTCATCAAGGGTCAACCCATTACGATCCAGCACCTTTTTTATTGCCGTCACAGGTCCCAGTCCCATCATCTCCGGCTCCACACCGATGGAAACGCAATCAAGTATCCGGGCCATGACAGGGAGGGAATTATCCAGCGCATTCTCTTCCCCGGCTATCAGCAGGGCACAGGCGGCATCGTTAATCCCGGAAGAATTACCGGCAGTTACAGTACCGCCCTCTTTGAATGCAGGGCGCAACCCGGCAAGCGCTTCTAAAGTGGTCTCGCGCGGATGCTCATCGGTATCAAATATCCCGTCTGCCAGGGGAACAGGTGCAATCTCCGCCTCGAACCTGCCCCCTCGAAAAGCCGACTGGTATTTGGACTGACTTTCGACTGCAAACCTGTCCTGCGCTTCCCGGTTTATCCCGAATTTATCGGCCAGGGCCTCCGAAAGAACCCCCATATGCACGTCGCCGAACGCATCCCACAATCCGTCGTGTATGAGGGAGTCTTCAATCTGTCCGTGTCCGAGTCGATACCCAAACCGCGCGCGGCGAAGCAGATACGGCGCCATGCTCATATTCTCCATGCCGCCGGCTATAACGAATTGTGCTTGTCCACTCTGCACCGCCGAAGCGGCAAGCGCTGCTGCTTTAATGCCCGAACCACAAACTTTATTCACCGTAAATCCGGGACACTTATATGGGATATCGGAACAGATTGAAACCTGTCTGGCCGGGTTCTGACCGCATCCGGCCTGGAGGGCGTTTCCCATTATCACCTCATCTACCAGCTCCGGTTTCAAACCGGTTTTCTCCAGCAAAGCCTTCACCACTACTGTGCCGAGCTCTACGGCAGAGACCTCCTTCAAAGAGCCGCCGAACCTGCCCGCAGGTGTCCTCAAGCCGCTTGATATAACCGCATTTTGCATTTTTTTTTCTTCCTGTGTCATATGTTCATAACCTTCAGATCCTTGTCCACCTCCGGTCTGAATCCCATCACTGATATCACGTCTTCTACTTTGAACCCCGGCGCAACTTCAGTCAAAACAAGCCCCTCTTTGCCGAGCTTAAATACACACCGCTCTGTTATATAAAAGACATCTCGTTTCTCTTCAGCGGCAAGCCTGCCGCTGAAAGTCACCTGTTCGACGCCACGAACAAATTTCTTGATTCTGCCTTCACGCCTTATTCTCAGCAGGCCGTCTTCCG
>PUNP01000343.1 GCA_003551785.1 Candidatus Brocadiaceae bacterium
AAGAACTCGACAGGCCCGCAGCGACCGGTATATCTGCCGTGACCGCCACATCCATTCCTTTCAGCTTTATATCCGGGCACATATACTGCAACCTGAGCACTGCAGCTTTGACATAATTGCCCCAGTGCCCCCTCTGCTGCTGCACTGTTTGGCGTACGTGATCGGATTTCACATACCCCAGCCAGTTATCCCATGCTGTCTCTTTCAGGTGGTCTGAAATCGTAAATTCAAACGGCTTGAAACCGGCTTCGGTGTTCACCACCCTTATGCGATCATCTCCCCTGGGGGAGGCAACCATCACAACCTCCCTGTTGATCGACATCACGTTGACATTGCCGCCCCGGTGATCCACATGCCGGCCCATAAGATTGATACGCCCGGGCGCTCGAGTTATCATCGCGCATCGGTCACCACCGTATCTGCCCCTGAAAAGCTCAAGTGCACCGGTTATTTTTCCCCGCCTCTGTTCGATGTAATTCCTGTCCTCTCCATACACACCGGTCAGTGTTTTCTCAAAGGCGGGGGGCATTTTTTTAAAAAGTCCCAGCCATTCCTTCACACCTTTGATCTCCGAAGGCCCCCTGGGAGCCGTCTTCATCCTGCCGCTGTAATAATACCGGATTTCAAGCAACTCTTTCGGGTTATTGTAGCTCATTATTGCATCGGTTTCTTCAAATAATACCGGCGAGAGCTTCCTTTCTCGGGAGATCACCTCGATGACATCGGTCAGATACTCTTCGGACTGGGCATTGTCCCTGCTCACAGTAGCAAGTGAACGCGCAAGCACGTCTTGATCAAAAATATAAACCGATGCGTTAACGCAGTCGGCGCCGTCTTCAACCTCCGATGGGTCCAGCTTCCTGCCCCCAACCTCGATGTAGCCATCCTGCCCCCGTTCCATGGCTTTTTTTATGTCGGCCGTTTCGCGGATCGCCGTAACGCCACCGCAGCTGACCACCCTCCCGGCATTTTCCGAACAGCGCCTGGGCAGCACCGCAAACGATACGGCAGGATCATCGCTGCTTACAAAGTCTTCCATAAGCCTCTGCAACACCCAGGGCTGGACTATCTTATCCCCCATAGTCACCATAACCGGGCCCTCGATGCCGGCATTTTTCAGTGCACCGACGCCGATTTTCGCGGCGTGTCCGGTACCGCGCGGGTTGCTCTGATAGACAAAAAATGTCTCCGGAGAGTCCGCCCCGACGGTCTCGATCACCTGTTCGCACATATGCCCCAGCACCACAATAAACTTCTTGATCCCGGCTTTCCTGTAGTTTTCTGTTGCCACCTTGATGGCCGGACGCATCCCAATATTAAAGCAAACCTTGTGCGTATCCGAAGATCCCATCCTCTTCCCCGCCCCGCCGCAGAGTATTATGCAGTTGAGACTGTCGATCATAAAAGGGCTCCGAATTGTTGTAAAATGGGGCGACTTCCTCACCCGGCTTTATCCTCGAGCTCTTTCTTTTCAGCTTCGCTGAGCGGGCGGTCGTTATTGGCTATCTCAACAATATCATCACTCCATTATGAGGCAACAGCTCAGCGCTTTCAAATTCAAACGGAAAACAGCTGCCACATTATACCGCTTATTTCATTTACTTCTCCTCAATGCGACCTATAAAATTTTTGCCCAGAATACAACATTTTAATAAAAAACAAGAGCTCGAAATTAAGGGTTGACCGAGATCACCTTTTAATGTACAATTAAACTATTTACTAATTGTATCGGTCTTGTTTTTTTTGTTTTTTTAACCGGTTCACCATCAAAAAACGATTTCTGGAGGAGCCTCGTATGTTTTTCGGCAGCAAAACCCCGGGGCGAAAACGACACAGGCCGGCTCAGACGAAGCTGGTCCTTGAAAGGCTGGAGGAGAGGCTTCTTCTCGATGCTGCTTTTCCCCACTGTCCAAGCTTCGGATTAGCCACCGCCTATGAATCCGAAGACGACGAAGATCTCTCGCTCAAAAGCATTGAAGTACAGGACCACAGCTGTGATGAAACCTGGCTGTCTTCCTCAGCACAGAACCGTGAACCGGAACTCTGTCTCGAAAGCCGCGAAGAGTCCGCATGGTCCGATCCTCAAACGGAATCGCTGGCCGCGGAAATGACTGCCAGCGCAGCGCCAGCGAGCACAGACGCTACGAATGATCCCGAACACCGACCGGTGCTGGTGGTGCCCGGGATAGTGGGGACTTTCCCGACCGAGGAGTTCGCCGAACAGTGGTTCAGCAGCCGCGGTATAGCGCCGGTGCTCGAAGACCCTGCGCACCAGGGAGATGATGACCCGGAGCTTATTCCAACCATGGAGATAGATCCTCTGGCGGGTTTTTATAACGATATTATTGAAACTTTCCATGCGGCGGGTTATGTCTGCGGAGAGACGCTTTTCACCGTAAACTACGACTGGAGGCTGCCGGTCGGCCCCTCCCCCGATTCAGAAGCTGGAGACAGCTTCGACGGAATGCTTGCTGTGGGTGGAGCCGAAGGCCTGACCGACGACACCTTCCGATACGGAGTCGATTATATCGGGTATTACCTTCAGCAGGCCTCGGACTGGTGGTATGAGGAACACGGCGAGCCGCTGGAAGCCGTTGACGTAATTTCTCACAGCACCGGCGGTCTGGTTACACGCGCTTATATTCAAAGCGACGCTTACGGCCAGGAATACGACAGTGAACTCGGACTCAGCCTGCCGGAGATAAACAACTTCGTAATGGTTGGTGTCCCCAACAGGGGCGCCTCCAAGGCATGGAATCCATTGCATAATAATTTCGCCGTGGACCCGGCATACCGTGTGCTTGTTTCAAAGATAGGATACCAGGCCTACGTAATGCTTGAGGAGGACAACGGGATAGACCTTATAAGCGGTCCCGACTACGACATTACGCTTGCCGATGTGACCGACCCGAACACCGGCGCGCCGGATTTCGAAACTTTCACGCTGCTTTACGTACCGACTATAAGAGACCTTATGGCGACCTATCCGTTTCTTATAGATGAACACAGCGAAAACAATGAGCCCCGACATATAAACCACGATGACGATCCGGATTCAAGCAGGCTCCGGAATGATGTGCTGCTGGACCTCAACGCGGGTCTTGACTACGAATGGTTCCTTGAGGATGAAGACGTCATTGACCCGGAAACGGGTCTGCTTCGAATAGATCAGTATGATCCGAGCCCTTTCATTGATCTGCTCTGGACCAATGATGACACGGGAGAACAGGGCCAGCTGGTCGTCATCTACAGCGAACACGTCAACACCAACACCCTCATACGCAAACGCACGGGAACAGACGGGGATTATCTGCAGCTCCCCCCTCTGGCCGGTATGGATGAGTATGCGGGGCGATTCCCGGCTCATGATGAAGTTTGGTATGAAGACATGTACC
>PUNP01000597.1 GCA_003551785.1 Candidatus Brocadiaceae bacterium
GCTGCTCCGGGGAGGCGTTCAATAAGCGGGGAAACCAGGCCAATGGCACTCCAAGCGTGCGGCCGTCGCTTGGCTCCACCCAGAGGCGGTCCTGGTCAATTGTGACCTTTTCAGGAGAAATATTCATGCCAGGCCTCCAGCAGATATTCATGGTTTTCAGCGGTCAAGCGGGCGATCCTGCTGCATAGATGACATCTTACCAGGTGGAGTCAGGCGATGCAAGAGGCCTGCTGCATGACCAGCATGGCAGAAACGACCCTGGAAATGCGATAAACTGCAAAAACGAATGTTGAAGCCATTTCTTTATTTTCTGCCACAATTTTGATCCAAACCTGCTCATATATCTTGAAAATCATGTAAATCCGGGCTATAGATCTGCTCAAATCCCATTCAGAAGTTATTATCGCCCTGCCGACCAGGGTTGTCCAGCTATTGCGGCCCGAGAATCCGGCTTTCTACCCGTTGCCTGGTCTGCTTTGCTGAAACCGCAAGGCGATTCAAAGATCCAGGGGCTCGTGGCCTCTTTCCGGGTCTTACTCTTTACGATGTGGGTATGGATCATGGTGGTGCGCACGTCACTGTGGCCAAGTAACTCCTGTATGGTCCGGATATCGTAGTTGGCCTGCAAGAGATGGCTGGCAAAGCTGTGCCGGAAGGTATGTGCCGATTCTGCATTAAGCCTATAATATAGCTGTATAGCCTGGGTTGCATGACTTTGTTGCTGAGCTGCCTGGTTCTTGTTTCTAAGTTTCTCGATAAAATGTACAAGATTATCCGGTTATGATTGATCAAAGCTGTATTATTGACAAAAAATTAAGATAATAGCGGAGCCACTTTTGATACTCAATCTGACTCTGCCCGCTGACGTATTCTTGGGTCAAAAGGGTCATAAAGCTGTTTTCCAGATCTGTCAGATCTGGAGGAATATTTTTCATGTTAAGGTGAACTGTATAAAGCTATATTTAGCATGCAAGTTGAAATTTTTTAAAAAAGTTGAATTATATTTTTCAAGCTTAAAATTTATTGGTAATTATCTTGAAAGTATATACTAACTGGTTAGCTGAAGGAAAAAGGAATATACGCTACGAATACTCACAGAAACCCAGTAAGTGCCCTTTCTGTAAGGCACCATCTGTTGCCAACATTCTCTATGGCTATCCAGTATTCTCCTCCAAGCTGGATTCTGACTTGAAAACAGGGAAAGTGTTACTTGGTGGGTGCTGTGTGACAGATGACAACCCGGCATGGCAGTGCACTGCATGTAATACCGTGATATTTCGGAAAAGGACTTAGCATGACAACATACAACACTAACTTGGCCTCCGAGTTTTACGTTCTCTCCATGCTTCACCGATTTGGGTGTGATGCCAGTCTGACTCTCGGCAACAAGAAGTCCGTCGATCTCGTTGTTGTGCGTGAATCAGGTGATGTAGTTACGATCGACGTCAAGGGACTAGCTGGCACAACCAGTTGGCCGGTTGACAACGTGAAAAAGGTAGCCGATGACCACTTCCTGGTTTTCGTCTCTTTTCTTGGCAAAATAGGAGACCATACTGTAGCCCCGGAGGTCTACGTTGTTCCGTCGAAACAACTCGAACCGCTTGTGTACCACTCGCCGAATGGAAAACGGCACGTCCTGCAGTTGTCCCGCATGCGCAATGAAGGAAAACAGTTCAGGGATGCATGGGAGCTGATCAAATGAATGGATGAATCAGCGAACCAATCACTTCAGCGGACGCAAAAAGCCGCGCCGCTGAGTTCAATCGTTATGAGTAAGAGTATGTTTGAGGCATTTATAGTCATATCTATGAAGGATAACGGATAATGGCCTTTGAACCCGGCGGCATGTCGGAAAAGCTCGGCAACCGGTATGAGGGCCGTTGGGTTGCCAAACAGCTTCTTCGGCTTTTGAATGAAAAGATCCAATCGGTAACCGTGGAGCTGATCGGCCCGGACGAACAGGGCGTCGATCTGCTGATTGTGGACAAGGATGGCGTCCGCCAATTGCAGCAATGCAAGACCCGTTGCGGCGGCCGTGAATCTTGGACCATTTCAGCGTTACGCGACAAGGGAATTTTGGGGCACTTGAAACACCACCTGGATCGCGATCCAAACCACAAATTCTCTCTGGTTACGGCAATTCCCGCGCAAACGTTCGCGGATATCTGTGAAAGCGCCAGAAACTCCAATGACAACCCCAGGGATTTCTTCCAATATCAAGTCCAGGACGTTAGCGAACAAAGACGCAAGGTTTTCCAATGTTTTTGTGAAGCCGTGGGGCTTGATCCCCAAAAAGAACAGGATATCGGAAAGGCCTTTGACTATCTCAAGCGCATCCATATCGAGCTTTTCCCCGATGACCGCAATGCATGGTCTAATGTCCGGGACCATGCCGGCTTTCTGTTGACCGGTGAGCCGGAAACCGCGATTAGCGTCCTGCTCACCTATGCCGAAGACAACGATAAGTACCGCCAGCCTATTTATGCCGATGAATTGCGGCGAGACCTTGCCCAAAAGCATGATATCCATCCCAAACAGCTTGAGCATGACCACCGGATTGCCC
Source organism: Candidatus Brocadiaceae bacterium (assembly GCA_003551785.1). Next base: position 2,564 of record PUNP01000597.1, read on the forward strand.
CTGCCCTAGAAGAGTTGCAAAGGCAGTTCTCGGATTCCATCCGTCCGGGCTTGATAAACAGCGCCATCATTCCCAGGGAGGAGACCCCCCGGATCATCGAATCCATTGATAAGGGGCAGGATGTGGTTGTCCATGGGGCCGCGGGAAACGGAAAGAGCGGTGTCCTGTATGAACTGACAAATTATCTTCAGCAGCAAAATATACCTTATCTTCCCATCCGCCTTGACCGGCGTACCCCCAGAAACACAGCTAGGCAATTCGGTATAAATTTGGGCCTGCCGGAATCTCCTGCCAATTGCCTCGCCGGTCTGGCGGCTGACAGAAAGTGTTTTCTCATATTGGACCAGCTCGATGCCATCCGCTGGACAGCTGCCCATTCTTTCGGCGCCATGGAGGTGTGCAAGGAGCTTCTCCGGCAAGTCCGGTCACTTCGTGGCGCCGGGATAAACATCGCCATCGTCTTTGCCTGCCGCACCTTTGACCTTGAAAATGATCAGGAGATTAAAAAACTATTCGCCGACGGCAAGGAACATGGCGTTGCCAAGATACCGGTGAAGGAGTTTTCAGACGAACAGTTGAAAGCGATCATCGGCCAGGATATCACTACCCTGACCAAGGCCCAGAAGCGCATTCTTTCCTGCCCGCAAAACCTGGCGATCTGGCTGGAACTGAAAAAGGAAGAGGCGATGCCTGATTTTCGTTCCGCTACCGAGCTCATGCGCCGCTTCTGGGACAACCGCCGCCGGCTTCTTGAACAGTCAGGAATCTCGGCTGATCAAATGGATGCCTTTTTGGCTCCTCTGCTCGATAATATGGAGGACAAAGGCGAGA
>PUNP01000439.1 GCA_003551785.1 Candidatus Brocadiaceae bacterium
CGTTTATCCGCCTCGTGCGGCAAAATGATGCAATAGCCGTCAGCCTGAAGGTCAAGGTGAAAGGGGAGTTCATTGTCCCGGCTGAAAAACTCTTCGGGTTTTGTGCTTTCGTCGCCTCCCATGCGGAAAAGGCACCAGAATCCCTTTTCGACGCCGGCCCGAATTATTCGGTCGAATGCGTCCAGGGATTCAAGGACCGGCCAGTGCCGGCGACACAGGAAATTCTCTCTCAGTTCGGAGACGTCCGGGGTATCGGAGTCCCTGAAAAACAGTTTTTGAAAATTGGTGAGGGTTGCGCGGTCGGTGTGCTGTGCGGTTATAAGTTCGCTGTCATCGACAAGCACTTTCCTGATTCTTTCAATAACCGAAGCTCCACTTTCTCCGCCGGCTGTTTTTATATCCTTTCGGGCGATATTGCCCGAGGCGGAAGGAAACCAGAGGCTGCTGTAGCTTTCGGTTACGGATGTTTCGAGCGCCTTTTCGCGTTCACTGGCCCGCTGCCTGAAGTCGTCTTCATTCAACCGACCCGGGTTGATGCCGTAATCTCCGGGTCTTTTTCTGAGCTCACGAATGGCCAGCGCCCAGCGGGCACTGTCTTCAATCCTGTGCAGAGCATCTTCGGCTTCCTTGCTTTCCTTGCTGAACAGATCGGAAATACCGGGCCTTTTTTTAATCCTTACCGTTTGGGGAACGAGAAGGAAGACGAGGTTTTGCCGCTGACGGGGTTTATTCTCTCCCCTGGCGGTAATGAAAGACTCCAAATCGATCTTCCCGGCATCGAGAGAAACCAGAGCAAGAATCGGCCTGTCTTTATCATCGGGAATATGTTCCGGGGCCGAAACGTCGTGTTCGACGTGAAAGTTCTGGATATCGTGTGAAACGACCTGCCGGGCGGTTGCATTCAGGGTGTCTTGGATGCGTTTTTTCTGTGATTGCAGTGAATGCCATATACGGCTCAGTGCGACCCGCACGGAAGGCTGGACACTTGCATAGTAGCGTCCTTCCCTGTTTCTCAGGTAAAATGCGCCTCCCTCCAGATCTTCTATCTTCTCCAGGGCTTTACGCACCTGTGGGGGTGTGAGGCCAGGGAACGAAACGGCCAGCAGAGCATCCTGCTCCGTGAGTCCGAAAACGTTTGAACTGAGCCCCTCTTCGCGTCCCACCAGGCTGTGCAAAAATACTGTTTTCCAGGTATATTCATACATGGGATAGCCCTGCGGGTGCGGGTTTTTGAGGTCAGCTTCGGAGGCATTGCTGCTTCCGGTTTCGAGCTGTTTTGTATCCGCACCACCCACATCTGCATTTAACACCGGGAGCAGGTCGCTGCTGCCTGTGCGACCCAGCAGTTCATTAGCGGTAGCAGAATCCCTCAGGTCGAGGTGGCATGCGTGGATCATCGGCACCCGCTCTTTTTTCTTCCAGAGGCTGCGCAGGGCCAGTGCAAGCACACGAAGAACGCCCCGTGTGCCCTGAAAATTTTCGGCCGTGGACAGTTTTCGGTTGAGATAATCGATCAGAGTCGGGTGGAAGGGGTAGTTGCTGACCATACGCTGTTGAAAATCCGGGCGATTTGCTATGTCCGGGAGCAGACGAGCGTTTGTGTTATACAATTTGCCGTATTCTTCGGCAGAGACTCTGGCCTCTTCACGATCCACCGATTCAAGCAGACGTTGGGCGAGTACGCTTGAGAGTTCACCGGCCTGCACCGGTACAAGCCCCGGTGCTGAATCGCGAAAAGCCACGCTTTCAACTTCATCCACAGCCTTCTGTCCGAGCTCGATAGCGGTTTCTTCACCGATCTCTTCCCCGGACACATCGGACAGCAGCTCTGCAAGGGTTTCTGTCTCTGATGCAAAGGCGTCCGTGCGACCGGCCAGAGTAGTAACGATAGAAATACCGGAATGCGTGCGGGCGTATCCGTGCAGTGAAAAAAGAAAAGCGGCAAGCTGCTTCCCGCCGTCCGGCCTGGCCGCTTCCAGGCGGGCGGCATAGTGTGCGAGTTCGTCGAGAAGGATGAGAACCTTTCGGTCTTCGAATACCCTGTCAAAATAGGGTTTGCCGGGAGCGGCATGAGAAGCGACTTCTTCCGCCACATCTTCATAAAGTGTGCGGCCGCCGATCTGGAAAGCTATCTCACCCCAGAGAGTATAGGGCACGAGTGCTTTCCCTTTTGGCTCATGCACGGGAATCTCGTCACCACGTATACCGACGACATTTATTGTGCCGGGGGCGGGCAGGATATCGGGATCGATCACCGCATCTGTAATCCCTTGCAGTTCTTTTCCCCGTCTGGCAATATGTGTACAGGCAATAAGCGCATGCGTCTTTCCGCCTCCGAAAGCTGTCTCAAGCCGATGCAGGGCCGGGCGCGAGTTGTCGCCGCCAAGCCTTGCAAAAACGTCAGCGAGAAGTTGTTTCAGGCTGGCCGTGGGATAAGTAGCCTCACCAAAAAAAGTGGCGGCATCTGTGTAAATACTATCGATATCGGTGGCGCTGTTTTGATAGTATTCAATGACTTCGTTCAGGTTAGCAGTGAATATCTCCGGGTTGAAGGAACCGCTAAGGATGTCCTCGCGCGGCCGACAGGTTTCAAGGACTGATTTCACAGCGCAACCTCCTTTTTTATTTTATAGAAAAGTAAATTGTCTGAAACATTGCGTTTGAATTGTATACAGTTAGAAGCTCTCTGTCAATCATAAACGCATTTCCCTTGAGACTTAGGTAATCATGGGAAAATGTTTTAGTGTAACACCACATCAGAAAGATGCTTCGCAACACTTATCAAAAGCCAAATAATATTCTTAACGTGTCACCACCGAAAAGTTTAAATACCCAGCCCGCTATCTATAACCACTATGGAATTACAAAACAACCGCTACAGCTCTGCGATGCATGGTGCTTACTCTTTACCCAGCCCGGCGTCAGGCGTCAATACGGAGGTCTGGAATGACAAGGCGCAGACAGATGGCATTCCCCGATCAAAGGACATTTATTCAGCACCTTCCACGCTCGAAATGAACGGATACCTGCAGCCGCAACCTCGGGCAGGCTTCACAACAAACAGTATTCACGAGCAGGTGTTCGGAGGCCAGATCCAAAAACAGAAATATACCCTCTCGCACCATAGCCACAATGTCCAAATGCGGGGTGACCTCCACAAAAGACATATAAGAGACCTGAAAGCCAAAATTTCAGGACTGCAGGAAAAACTGTCAATCCTCAGGCTCCTTACGCCCGGCCCGCCGGGCGGCGATGAGATCAAACTCCAGGGCCAGATCCAGCAGCTCGAAAAACAAAAACGTGATGAAGAGCTCAATTACTGGAAAGATGCGGCCGAAATAAAATTCGATAGCCTGGAAACAGCACTTCAGTACGACGCTGCCAGAAGACGAAG
>PUNP01000151.1 GCA_003551785.1 Candidatus Brocadiaceae bacterium
ACCAAAGCAATACTGGTACTTTACATTCATGCAGAAACAGACGGATAAGAAAAACTCGTATGCCAAAATATGGGGTACCTATGACACAGCTAGGCAGAAAATGGTTGAAGAATTTGGAGAAACATGGGCATTCCAGTATGGAAGTGATGAAGAAGCTGGTGTTAACAGATTTATGCTGTCATTGATATATCTAGTGACACCTGAAGATGATTGTGTTTATTGAATAAAATAAGGAGATAAAGGATGATAATAATGACAGATAAGATACCGGACAGGTATCAGGACGTCCGGGAATGGCTGAAGAAGCTGGACAGGGGAAAAGAGAAAGCTGAAGTACACGTGACTGAAGCGATGATTAAAGTGGTCCTGCCCCTGGACGAAAGCCGGACTGCTCTGGTTACTGCAGTACCGCCTCATCCGGAAGGGATAAGTGGGGGCAGTGTAACAGGGTATTTAAAGGATATCAGGACGGAAATGTTGTACGGCGTCAGCGAGGGAGAGTACTCCGAGACATCCTGGGACCTGGCGATGAACCGGATAATAGGTTACCTGATTTATCTGTCCCCGGGTCCGGATACGAGAACTGAAGCTGTCAGGGACAGGAGCAGTTTCAGGTCCGGAGAAGTAAGAATATAAACTGTAACAGGGAGATATTAGATGAAAAGCGAAGTAATAGGTAATGTAGTAGTAACGGGACGGACAATAGGTAAAACAACGGACGGAATAATGAACAAAGAATATGGAGAACAGGAAATGAAAAATTTGTCTTTTATGGATAAACTGATACCGGGAGGACTGGGAAAAGATGAGGTACTGGAGGTAACTATCCCTACCGGCCAGGGTAAAACTATGTTTACATGGCAGGCCGCAGTGGCACAGGCTCTTAATAAATGTCATACCCTGGTTATGTCCTTTGACCCCGCGGAAACTCAGTTAAGGATTATGACACTGACGTCAGGAGCATCCCGTGAGACTGTCAAATCTGTACTAAAAGGGACAGGGGAATTATCCCGGGAAGAGCAGGACAGGTACGAGGCTAATAAACCTTTGATAGAAGAATATCTGCATATAGCAGATTTAAGTATGGAGCCTGCCACATATGAGTCTGTAACGGAACTGTTAAATAAAGGTGTGCAAATCTGCCGGCATAAAGATGGGACGCCCCTGGATATATCGGAACTGGATACGGTAATTATCGACTGGTGGGATATGATGCTGAACTGTATTCCCGCACTAAAGGATAAACGGGATACGGCCGAGTCCCAGCTTAAAGAATTCAATAAGGAGCACGGTATAAGGACGGCAGTTACCCGGCAGGTTAGCGGTAAATACGGAAAAAACCGGGATCAGTCCGGGGATAACTATGGAGACATATGGGATCATTATATGAAGGCAAGTGATATGGATTGTGAGGAAGGTTCATTCATTTTATCTTTAGTAAAATCCCGGACGAAACCGCAGAATAAAGTTCCTATGGTTATAGACGGTCGATATGGTCAGTGGAGGGAGCAGGAGAACCTGGTGGCTTAATTAGAGGGAACGGGGAAGGTTAACAAGGTCTTCCTCGTTCCTTAAAACTGCAGCAGGGAGATATTAGATGAAAAGCGAAGATACTGTACCGGAAACTTTATGTCCGTCCGAAATATCCACGGAGGAACGATGAACTTTGTAGGGTTATTAAAGGAAAGGAGAGCTATGTATTATTGTGATGAGTGCGGAAAACAGTATGTACTGGGTACCACCGGTGTGTCCACGCATTTAGACGCGGCGGGTAACCGTGATTATGACGCAGACGAGGATCACGCCGCCTACGGGGAAGAGCTTGTAATCTCTGAACCCAACGCCCAAGGTGAGGTGAGGCCTCACGAACAACCAGAAAGGTAAGACAATGAGTAAGACTGCCAAAAAAAACCAAACGCTGAGGTCGTTGGCCCTCGACCGCAAATGAAAAAGATGAAAGGCGAAGTAAGCGGTAATGCAGTAGTAACGGGCCGGACAATGGGTAAAACAGTAAACAGAGTAACAAGAAGTACAATGAACAAAGTAAACGGATTAACAAGTAATACAATGAACAAAGTAAACAGGTAACAGGAAACAAACAACATAAGGAACAATATAATGGCTGACAGTGTCAAGTATGTGGAGAACGCCCTGAAAGGTATAGACGGGGTCCTGCATAACCTGTGGGAAGAACGGTCGAGAATGTGTAAAGAGCATCTGGATAACTGGGAATGGGAGAAGGCTTATGACAACCTGCCCCAGCTTAAAGCTCTGGGTAAGTTCCGGAGTGAAGTGAACGAACTGGGAGAAAAATGGAGAAAGGATCTGGCGGGACAGATGTTTAAACTGGAATCCCCCACTGATCATAAACAGCCGGTAACGGCGGAGACCGGTCCGGAAGAGAAGGAACAGGACAAACCGGACCCGAAAGAACATACCCGTCAAAACTATTACGGAAGGGCCGCGCCGGGAACGTTCACCCCTACTGAAAAATACGAACGGGAGATAATCAGGGTTCTGCTGGATCTCGGGGGAACTTCCAAGGCCGGCAAGGTTGTGAAGAAGCTGCACAACCGTATGGATGCGTATCTGACTCCAACCGACTATGCCAAGTACCCCAGTACCGGACAAGCCCGCTGGTATGTTATGGCCAGGCAGGCCGGGGGTGTCAACTTGAAGAAAAAAGGCATATTGCGTCAGGACCGGAAAAAGGGAGTATGGGAACTTAAAGATATAGCCTGGGCTGAATCTCTGGTATTTAACCGGGAGATCCCTGTAATGTCCCGACCGGAAAGCGTGGAATTATCTGAATAAAGGTATAAAGTAACAAGCAAAAGGAAACAAGTAATTATGGCATTTAAAACTAAAAGTCACTACAACGATCCGGAACGACAGAACCGGGACTTCCCGGGGATCGAAGTGGTCAAGAAAATCCTCAAAGAAGATGTACTGCAGTATGATGAACGGCTGAGCGATCCTGACTCAATGACCCGGTTCCGGATAATTCCCTACTGGGATGAGGAAGTGGGTATTGTGGATCCTCTCAATCCTGAAGGTTATCCCCTGAAAGAGGGTAAGAACAAGTCCACCTGGTACGACTGGCGTAAAGCCGTGTCCGACTGGGCCCTGATAGAGAATGTGGCCTCGTTTTCCACCAATAATACTTACTATCAGATCTCCATGTACCCGGCGGACAAGGACCGTAAAGGCGAGAATGCTCCGTTCGATAATTTCTGGAGAGTCTTTATTCAGGGAATGAAGGACCTGGTGGATAAAGAGATGAAAAATCTGGAGCAGGGTCTGGATGCCAGGATACCCCAGGAATGGCTCAACCTCTGGGACTCCCCGGACGGACGGAGACTCTTCCGCTGGCCCCAGTGCAGGATGTTCCTG
>PUNP01000022.1 GCA_003551785.1 Candidatus Brocadiaceae bacterium
AAAGCGGGATAGAGGGAGAACGAGGAGATGATGATTATGCCGTCGTTTTCTCTTCCGCCGTCCCGCTGCCCGCCGAACTGCTGCGTTCTCTGGCCATCTACGGCGGCTGCAATCCCTGGTCGGAATTCGGTGATGTCGTCGCAGCCAACGGTAATATAGTCGCGGTTCACAGCGTCCGTGGCGGGAAAAGAACCGTAAATCTGCCCGGTAAATTCTCTGTTAAAAATGCCGTCACCGCGGAACGCGTAGGCGAGAATACGCACCAATTTGACATCGAACTCGGCGGGCCGGATACGAAGATTTTTCTCTTTCAGTAATTTTCTTTTTATGGCTCTCCTTCATCTTTGCGGATGAAAATGGGGAAGCCATCACCACCGGCACATAGCACGGTGGAGATGAGTTGACGGTTTTCACTGAATATTTACTTTTTTTTCATCCTTCATCCTTTTACTTTTGCCTTTTTCCCGATTAATCCAGGTTAAGATATGAATAAACGAATTAAAATTTTAAAGGATAAGTGCCCCCATATACTGCACGGGGCTGATTATAATCCCGACCAGTGGATACGAACTCCCGAAATATGGGACCAGGACGTTCGATTGATGAAGCCGGCAAACTGCAATGTTATGTCTGTCGGTATATTCTCGTGGTCTACTCTTGAACCTGAAGAAGGTTCTTTCCAATTCGGCTGGCTTGATACCATCATGGACAAACTGGCAGATAACGGGATTTATGCTGTTTTAGCTACTCCCAGCGGCTCTAAACCCGCCTGGTTGAGTAAGAAGTATCCCGAAGTCTGCAGGTTGAACGCCGACGGCACAAGGCAGCCCCATGGCGGACGTCATAACCATTGCCGAACTTCACGGTGACGGCGAATTTTATGACCGGTTCCGATACGCTTGATTACTGGCGTTTTGCCAGGGAAGTGGATGTTATTTCCTGGGACTCCTACCCCAACTGGCATGAGACCGGTGATGATCGCAGGGAAGCGTCGCTGACCGGTTTGATGCACGACATCAACCGCTCGATGAAGGGCGGGCGGCCGTTCATGCTCATGGAAAGCGTGCCGAGCATCCCTACCCGCGGGTGCATAAAAAAGCGTAAAAAACCCGGTATGCATCGCTGCTCTCGAGCCTGGGTATCAGCTCGTGCGTCAACGTCGAACTGCCCGAAGGCGTGACGGCACAGGCCAGGACGGACGGTGAAAGTCAGTATATATTCCTGATGAATTTCAATGAATGTGCGGTGAATATCCATCTCGATTCCCCATATAAGGACCTGTTGACGCAGAAACGCGTTGCCGGAGATATTCAGCTTGGAGGCTATAAGGTTTTGGTTTTAACCTGAACATATCATACGGCGCCGAAAGGGTCTTTTCGATATGGATTGTCAAAACGGGAATAATCCCGAGCTTTACTTCCCGTCCGTTCACAGTCAGGCCGCCTCTCCCACCCTGTTTCGAAACGTCCCAAACACGGTGATTCGTAACCCAACAGTTCTACACCACAGCTGAAGACGTGCCCGAAAAGGGTAAACTGCCGTTTGAGGGCCCGCTTGTACACACTGTAAATTTTGAATTTCTCCCAAATGACACTTAACATATTGGTTTTTAATTTTTTATATTAAATATTGTCATTGGTTTATGAAATGTTCGACCTTATACTCTTTAGCCCAAAACCTGCACGGCGTATCGGCCGGTTGCCCGGAGCCTTAATCTTTGCACGAAGTGGAAACCGCAGAAAGAGTGACGGAGGCGGCTTTGAGGCCATTGGATCCCGCTTTAACCTTTATGTCCCCCGCCTTTTTTGTGGTCCGGATGATCAACATGCATTGGCCGTTAAAAGCGCTGCGGCGGTCGTTCATAAAGGGTTCGGTGCTCGTAGCGTCTCCACTGCCGACAGCTGCTATTTCTCCCGGCCCTTCTACAGAGACCTCAATGAGATTATCCGCTGTGGGGTGAAAATTCGATTCCGCATCCGTTATGGTGGTCGTTATAAAGCAGAGGTCCTCCCCATCGGCATTGATTTGATTTCTGTCAGGTTGAAGATTCAGGGCCGCCGGAGCGCCGGCGGTTTTCACTTCATGGGTAAGTGCGGGGTTTCCCTGCTCATCGTAAGCAACAACCTTAAGGTGTCCCGGTTCATATTTGACATCGTCCCAGATCAGCCTGTAACGTTCATAAAGTTTATCGGGATTTTTTTCCCTGATACCTTTTGAATGGCCGTTGACGAACAGTTCCGCGCGGTTGAAGCTGGTGTAGCAGTGTACGGGGGTTTTTTCCCCTTCCCTGCCTTTCCAGTTCCAGTGCGGAAGCAGATGGAGGGTCGGTGCGTCCGACCAATGGCTTCGGTAAAGGAAGAAGCGATCTTTCGGGATGCCGCAGAGGGCTATTATACCGAAATATGAGCTTCTGCTGGGCCATTCAGTGCGATAGGGGGTGGGTTCACCAAGATAATCGAAACCGGTCCAGACGAATTCTCCAAGCAGGAAGGGGAATGTATCCTGTGCTTTGAATTCATAATCGGGCGGATATCCCCATCCGGGGGCAGTCAAATCAAATGACGTGACCTGTAGGTTGGCATGTTTGCCCCCGCCGATTTCTTCTTTCACCGGGAAGAAATATTCGCCCCGCGAACTGATGCAGGATTCGGTTTCACTCCCGTACATTATCCAGTCCGGGTGTTCTTTCCGGTACTTTTCGTAGTTTTTGGCCTCATAATTCCAGCCGACTATATCGACTGCTTCGGCCAATCCATTTTTAATAGCGCCTTCGGGAGAGCTAAATCCGGCGGTCACCGGGCGGGTGGGGTCCTGATTGTGACATATTTCGGTAAGCCACCGGGCGACTTCCGCCCCGTTTTCCATGTTCTGCTCCCGGATTTCATTGCCTATACTCCACATAATAATGCAGGGGTGGTTCCTGTCGCGCCTGATCATCGCTCTCAGGTCCTTCTCCGCCCAATGCTGGAAATGTTTGTGATAACCATTATCGACTTTTCCCGCAGCCCATTCGTCAAAAGCTTCGTCTATAACCACCAGCCCCATTTCATCACAAAGGTTCAGCAACTGTGGTGCGGGCGGGTTGTGGCTGGTTCGGATGGCGTTACATCCCATATCCTTCAGCAACTCCAGCTGTCTTTCTATGCCTCTTGTATTGATTGCTGCGCCTAGCGGGCCAAGATCGTGATGCAAGCAGACGCCGTTGAGCTTGCAGTGCTTTCCGTTGATGAAAAAACCTCTATCTTTGTCGAAGGTAAGACTGCGAATGCCGAAGCGGGTTTCATATTCGTCGACCACCGTCTCCCCGATTTTGAGAGTGGATACCGCTTTATAAAGGTTGGGCGTTTCGATGTTCCAAAGTTGCGGATCTTTCACTTCAAAAGATTGTATTT
>PUNP01000335.1 GCA_003551785.1 Candidatus Brocadiaceae bacterium
GCATGACTGACTATCAGGTAAACACAACGCCAACAACAGGGAGACTCCACGGGGCTTGCCCCCGTGGTTATCATGATTAGTTTAAAAGCACAATTAAGATATTAAAACTTAAATTTTAATCGGACTTACGCAACTAAGCCCCTAGTTGTTAGGTGCCGGTATGTTGAAGGGTTGTTTTTTTACCAGTAACCAGCAACTCTGTTCGCGATGATCTTTTAAAGATCCGCTATGTTGAAGAATCGCCATATTACTTTACACTTACCAGGGAGATTTCTTATGAGAAAATTGTCATTATCGAAACTTTTGTTGACGTTGGGTTTAACAGTAATGTTTTCTGCAACTGCATCGCTGCATGCTGAAAACGGCAAGGTTCAGATGTCCGAGGCTGTCCGGGATATGCTGGAATCGGTGCTTTCAGCGGAGCAAATGGATGCGGTCATTAATACACTCTCAGCGCCGGATGCCTGGGGATCATTGGGGCCCGCTCCTACCGGTGAACCCGAACCGCTGTCGATAACCGAGCCGGATAAGAAGCTGCGTTTGTCGATACCCGATAACGTGAGCGGTTCCGGTACTGCCGAGGATCCTTATATCGATGTATTGAGTGGTTTTCTCGAGCAGTTTGAATATGAGCCAACTTCTATCGAGGCCTATCAGTCCTATCCTGATATGGATGCAATAGAAGGTTATATGGGTGCATTGGATTACGAGCCGGTAACGGTCATCGTACCCCCGGGGCATTATCGTGAGACTGCAGCTGTTCAGGACAGTCCCCATCGCCACTACGATCAGCGTGTGATATGCGTGGATGTTCCGCCCGGAATATGGCTCAAAGCCGATGGGGAGGTTGTTGTTCATCCAGATGTAGAGGAAGGGACGAGGGGCAGCCTTATCAATCTGAACATTAAATCCGGCCTTATCGGCTTCAGGCTTGATGGAAGCTCGGTTCCCGGGTTTGAACCGGAACCGGACACTCGAGTCACCGGTGTTAAAGCGGCCCATAAGGCGGTCATCGCTGACTGTCATATCCATGATTTCACTAATCATGGCATCCTTGCAGCGGGAAATCGCGGCCGAGCGGCATCTTATGTAAATGTGAGCAATAATATTATCGAAACTATCGGCTATAGCGGAATCCGGGGCCAATCCGGCTGGGTCATTCGTGACAACCAGATTCGCTATGCAGGTCTTCTGCGCCCAACGGGCGGTGGGGGAGACGATGCTATAATCCCTGTCTGGAGTCAGGGAGGAAAGGTAGTGAACAATCTCGTCATCATGGAGCGTCGCCCGCACGGCCGTCATGTTATCAGCGGTCAGCAGCCGGAGGGTTGCCTGGTAGCGGGAAATATTTCCATAGTTGAAGGCTCCCTGCGCAACAATATTGGTTTTTCGGACGGGGCTCACTACAACCGGTTCGTCGGCAACCTGTCCCTTGGAACGGGAACTTCAGAAAGCAGGATACAGGCGGGAATCAGTATTAACGGATACGGGAATGTACTCGAATACAATGTATCTATCGGTAATCCCCGCGCCTTTCGCACCAGAGGACGTGAGGGGCAGAAAGAAAATATCATCCGTAAAAACTATGGCGAATACACTTTGGGCGGTATTCACAGAAGCAGTTTCTATAGTGAGGAAGACAATATTCTGAGAAGAATATCGGAAGCCCCCGCTCCGCCCGACCCCGATGCGTTTGGTTTTTTCAGCCGATGATGCTGAGCACTCGTGAGATTTTTGGTAAATATGTGTTTTATTGCGAATGTAGGGGAATAATAATGAATACAGATAATATTATTGTCAGAAATGCTCCGGTGTTTATTGCTTTATTTTTACTCGCAGCGGGTGTTTGTGCCGGAGCCGGAACAGTTGAGGATGTATTGAATATTGATGCTCCGGACCAGCGTTTTGATGCTGTCATGAGTCTTCAGGATGAGCAAGTTTTGACTCGGATAGCCAGGGAAGATTCCGATTGGAGGATACGTTACGCCGCGGTCGGCGGCATAAATGCCCCGGATGTTCTCGGTGTCATAGCTGTCGAGGACGGGGACTGGTATGTGCGTCGTCGTGCGCTCAAGAAGCTTGATGACAGCAGTGTTCTTAAAAATGTTGCGCTTAATGATAACGCATTTCAGGTCAGGCTGGCGGCTGTTGGTAATCTGGTCGATCAGGGGGCGTTATCCTATTTAGCTGCCAAGGATGAATATTACGAGGTCAGGGCGGCGGCGGCCGGTAGGTTGACCGACCAGCAGGCGCTTGCCCGGATAGCACTGGCAGATGATCACCATGATGTTCGTGCGGCTGCGCTGGGGAATCTCAAGAGCCAGGATATCCTCCAAAAAATAGCGCTCAATGACCCGAATGAGTATGTTCGAAGTCGAGCCGCCGGAAGGGTTACCGATCATGATGTGCTGATTGAAATAGTGGAGAATGATGAAGATCTTGATGTTCGCCTCCAAGCTGTCGACAGTATACAAGATAAACAGGTTCTGGGGCAAATAGCTGTCGATGATCCGCATTGGATGGTGCGCAGCCGTGCGATGGAGCGTGTTCCGGAGGATACTCTGCGCGATTTTTTTGCTGAAAGAGACGACTTCTATCTTATCCCGCGGATGGATTTTGAAGTGAATATTGACGGCGATCTGTCCGAATGGAAAGCTATGGAACCTATAATCGTTTTGGACTCCGAGGAGCAACTGAGCAGCCGCGGGGATAATTGGAAGAAGTGGGACGGCCCCGAAGACTTGAGCGCTGAATTCTACAAAGCCTGGTGCGACAGTTTCCTTTACATAGCGATCATGGTCAGGGACGATAAACATTATAATGTCAGAGAAGGCAGGGGTATATGGGATGGTGATTGCGTTCAGTTCGCTTTAAATCCATTAGGCACCGATTTTGATACATTTAATATTGTCGTAGCCCTTGCCTCCGACCGTGTTCAGACGCAGCAGTTCAGAGGTTCTGAAACCGGCATCCTGGAGAATGGTGAGTTTGTTGTTGTGCGTGACGAAGGTAAAGGTAGGACATTTTATGAAATGAAACTACCTTTAGCTTCTTTAGGTTTGTCGCCTGATTCCGGTGTGACTTTTGGGTACAACGCCATACTGTTCGACGATGATGACGGGGAGGGCATGGATTATTGGATACAGATAACCGATGGGATTGCCGGTGGCTCCTGGGCGCCGGAAAGGTTTCCGAATTTTATTCTTTTTTAACTGTCTAGGGACGTGGCCGAAAAGGCAATAATGAGCAAATGCCGCAGCTTTAAGTGCAACCGCGCCCCTTCCGGGGCGCATTTATCTTTGTATCTTTTATTACCCCTGGTTAAAACCAGGGGCTACCTAACCTCGCCCCGCTGGGGCGAAAACAGAGACATTGCCCCGGACGGGGCAA
>PUNP01000614.1 GCA_003551785.1 Candidatus Brocadiaceae bacterium
TAGCTCTCTTAAACCACTTTTCCGTAAGCCCGGTTGAGCCTTCATGAGAAGGGACCGCCATGATCACCGTACCGCTTTTTTCACGTGCGGCGGCAACTGACTCAGCCCCAATAGTTTCTGCGACGGCCTCGGTGATCAGTATCAGGCTATGCGCACCGTCCGAGGCTAATTTATTGAGTAAATCCTCGGCTTCGTTAAAGTCTGATGCTTCAAGCTCATACGTTCTGACGCCAACGCTTTTCAAAGTAAGCATTTGCTGTCTCGGGCCGATAGCCGCTATTTTTTCATTTTCAGACATGAAATAAAATCCTTAAACAAATAATAATTACACGTAACCGGTTCTTAAATGTTGTTTCAATAAATCGGGAGCTATACCGTTGGCGCGCCCGACGACGGCTACTCTCATATTATACGCTTCGACATCCAAACCAAGCAGAGCACCGAAAATTCTCTCAGGACCGAAAGCAACAAGTTTTGCATCTCGGGCGAGATGCATCAACCAGTCATCAGCGGCATTGACAAATGATCTTAAATACTCAATCTGGCTGCAACCCTCCCCCTTCAGTTCTGAAAAATTGAAGCCATCCAGGTGCGAATCAAGTATCTCATCCCAATCATTTATTGGCGTATCATCCAGTTCAATGAGAATATCTTTAATGACACGGTCGGAAAGAAGTATGCGACGTAAGTTTTCCGGCATCTCAAGGATTTTAGCGCGCCAAATAAATTCCACACCTTTAACAATATCATAGCGTCGCATATACTTGCTGATAAAGGGACTTTTAATCCCGGCGGCGGCATTCCCGAGCGCGGCGAGCACAGCCGAATCAAAAGCAGCGTCCAAAACGGAAACGTCGCTATTCTCGCTATTATAAAAATCTTTAGTGCGCGCCGCAACGTATTTGAAAGCATCAGGGGCCTCAGGAGCCGTTTCAGACCATAAAGAAGCCCAAAAGTCCTCACCGTAGATCGTATCCGCCTCAGAGACCTCAAGCTCAAACAAAGTCCTTTTCAGATAATTTCTGAAAGCACGCAGATCGTTACGCCAAAGGATGATATCTGCCACATCGGAAAAGGGAGACTTATCCCTGATCTCGCCCATCAACTTGCGATAAAAAAGAGCAATTTCCGCCTCTGAGTCTTTAAGCTCACCAGGATTAATCTCAATATCGGCAAGTAAAGAGCCGCCGAGTCCGGGAAGAATGTCCGAAGGCTGAGACGCTTGCAGCAGACGGTCGTAGAAATCCGAAGCAACCATCTGGGATTCAAGTGCCGCAACCCATCCGCTGGCGAAACTCCATTTAGCATTATCTTTTTGAAGCTCTGTCATGAGAAGGTATATATTTATACTTTAACACTTGGGGGAAAAATGATCGCTGCGACTTCAGGGGTGAGTTCCTCACGCATCTCGTTGAGCTTGGAGCGCACGGTCATGTCCAGTTCGAAATTCTGGGAGCGGAAGACCATACCGCTAACCACTTCTGTGTCTTCCACCAAAGTCAGTTCAGCATCCTTATCCCGGTCTTTATTCAAATCTTTCACAAGAGGCATTAACCTTTCCGCATCGCTGCTGTTGCAAAGAATTTCGCCCTGGATACCGTCAGGCAACTGCTGCGCCCACTCGGAAAGCATATTCCTGTAGGCCTCATCATCCAGATTAGTAAGATGCTCGGCGGCTTTCTCAAAGACTGAATTGAGCAGTTCATTTCTTTTTTTCAGCAATTCGAGGTTGTGCTGTGAGCGCTTCTGCATAACTTTTCGCTCGGCCTCCTGTTTCAGTTTTTTCTCCGCCTGCTCGAATCGACGCTGAAAATCACTATCTATTTTACTACGACCTTTGGTGAGTTTATCCTCTTTTTCGGACTGAGCCTGCTCGACTAATTTTTCCGCTTCGGCCTCAGCCTCACCTATTATAGTATTTTTTATCCGCTCAACGCTCATTTTATCGTATTGTTTAATAATTAAATGAAATTAAAATATCAAGTCAAAAAACACTATTCACAGGGCTCAGGCACCTGCAACAGATAACATGAACGCATCGTCGGTCAGCCAGATAGTCATCAATATTGCAGCAAGCAATGCGACAACACCGTAGGTCTCGACCAGGACGGGAAGAATCAGTGCACGTCCGGCGTCCTCCGGCCTTTTGCTGGTCCAGTTAATACAAGCTGCACAAGTATCACCCTGGAAAGAGGCGCTGCGCCATTCGGCAAGCCCCATACCGATACCAACAAAAAGAAGAGCCAATCCGGCCAACGGGCCGACAACCCCCCCCGCGGGGTCCATAATACCGGACTGCATCGCAATCATAACGGCGGCCACAAGCCCGTAAAAACCCTGCGTGCCCGGCAGTGACATCAGAATGAACAACTTACCGAACAATTCAGGCTTTTCCGAAAGAATTCCGGCTGCCTGGGATGCACCGACACTGATACCGCGCGCTGAACCTACACAAGCCAATCCCACCGCTAAAATAGCTCCGATGCCGGCGGTGCCGATACCGGTAGTTAAAAACAAGTAATCCAGCATGCCTTCAGAATTTTTAGCCACCTCTCCTGCTAATTCGGTCATTACTTCAATCATCTCAATCATCTCCTTGTTTCAGTTATAGTGAAAACTGCGCAAAATCAGACAACCAAAAAATTGCTTATTCATCAGGTTCAACAATCACGGAATCGGTGCTCAGACTCAACGGACTGAATTTTACCCCACCAGCCTCATAAAAACGGTTAAAGAATTCCAGGAATATTAGTCTGGCCGGATGCACAAATGCGGCCAGCATACTGACCATAAAATTAAAGATATGCCCGACAATTAATATCACGACAAACAACACTATCCCTACTACCGGTACTTCTTCACGCACCAGTTCGGCGATAATATTGACGGCCAGCCCGACAATCGTTGTCGTCAGCCCTAATGCAATTAAACGGGAATAAGAAAGTATATCACTTAAAAACGATACGCAGCCGTAACTGCCCATAATACCGTAAATACTGATCAATCCCGCACCCAGTTTAGCGACAATCCCGTCCGCATCGCGCCCCTGGGTGAGCACCAGACCTATACCCCCGACGATCATCAGCGCAAAGCCTAAATTAAGCATCCAGGGCGGCATCGGGAAAAACAGGTAACCGGCGGCGATCAAGAACCCGGGCAGGACAAGATACCACAACCCGGCATCATAAACGGCGTCCAGCACTTTTCCTTTTCGGATCAGCCCATAAGCTTTGAGCGCGATTCCGTAGAACTGATTGATAACACCTATACCTATCGAAACGACCAGCAGCAGAACCGCCTGCTCAATCGGGCTGACGACAGCAAAAAATTGCTGTAATCGGTATATTGCATTATCCTCACCGAATAGTTCCGGCAGATCGGAGGCCCA
>PUNP01000250.1 GCA_003551785.1 Candidatus Brocadiaceae bacterium
ATGACTGACTATCAGAAAAACACAACGCCAACAACAGGGAGACTCCACGGGGCTTGTCCCCGTGGTTATCATGATTAGCCTAAAAACACAACTAACCCGAACATTTCATAAACCAACGACAACATTTAATATAACGGATAAAAATCAATGTTTTAAGCGTCATTTCCGAAGCTTTTAAATTTTACAGTGTGTACTATAGGGTTCTCAAACGGCGGTTTACCCTTTCGGGCGCGTCTTCAGCGGCGCATCTGCGGCAAAAAATTGCTGATTGCTGGTATGTCGTCCTGATTCTTTGGCCGTTCAGCAGTTATACAACCCCAATTTCAGTCTCTAATAAGATATGTCAAAAGATTCAGCACCAGCTGCCGGGCGCCGGGGTCCGGACGCCGACCATCGGGCAAGCAAAAATCCGTAGCCAGACGTCCATCGGTCAATAACTGTGTGAGCAATAAGCGCCCGGGAGCATCATGGAATTCGACCTCATAAGCAGCGCTGCGGCGAAGCGACTTGCCGCAGACGATCAAAGGTTTTATCCTGCGGGCTCCCCCACTGGCGTTAAGCCATTGTTGGTGAAGGTTAACTTTATTAACAGGAGCTTGACGATTAATGCTGTTTTCCAAAGCCGGAGCATCGGCGACCAAAAAATCAATTTTTTCGTTCAACTTATTCGCTTCGGCATCGTCCTCTGTCCCGGCGAAATGGTAATATCCGGATTTTTCATAGGCAAAATACGGTCCATATCGGATAAGTTCCGGATTGGCGCCCCTGGCACTCCATTTTGCCAAAAAAGCATCCGCCGAAAGCCCCGTTAACTCCATATCCACGGCCGGAACGATAATGCCCCCTTTCATGCCCGCCCAGATGGCCGTATTCTCCTTACACAACCCTTCCCACAAGCATTCCATGCCGTGTGCGGGGTGGACAACGCTTTCTGGCTCGGGCAAGCGATGATAGACCGCACGGAGTCCCAGCGGCATCGGATGATCGGCTACCGTCTCATCCACCACCCGGAGTTGCTCGGTAAAAGGCAGCCCGGCGTAATTAATTCCAAACTCTTCGGGGCCGGCGTTGAGCAATACAACATGCCGCCCCTCCCTGAGGTTTTGTTCGATCTTTTTTTTGAATTCCACATCATACAGCAAACGGGCATAGCTCGCGCGCCCGCCAACAAAAACATTCGGCGGGGTATCATCAATTCCCAGGTTACCGACAAAAGACGCGATTTCCGGTTCTCCTTCCATTGCGGCTGCACGCAGTTTTTCAGAACTGACGGACGGCTGTAGTGTCCACACGCGCCAGCATGAACGCGGAGGCATTTCGACATCGCGTTCGGGATAATCCAGAACCGCTTCGGCGTTCCATTCGCCCCGTGCCTCCGGCATAAGCACATTCCGTTGTATGACGCGGTGACAGCCGGCCTCCAGACAAACTTTTTCATTCCTGGAGACCTTCCCCTCAATACCGTAGGAAAGGGTGGCCTCGACCGGCCGCGGCGTGTCATTAAAAAGGTGAATATCCACCATCACCTGCTGTTCGGGTTCAAAATTTCTGTCCCACAGCGCAAGACTGGCGCTAACAGGAGCGTAAGCGGACCGAAGCGCATTCCAAACCGGTTTTGGGCGTCCTTCCTTAAGAGCCCCCATGTAGTGGTGATTGCCGTCTTCGGGAGCTCCAAGGATGCAAAACGGTGAGAAACCGGCAGCTTCTATCCGGCGCCAGTATTCAGCCATACGCCCGGACGCATCGGCCTGGAGCTGCAAGCGCTCCCCGGCGGTATGCTCGTGCCCCAGGAAACGGGCAAAAGACTCCGGCAATTTAGGATAGCCGCCCGGCACACCCTCTCCGTCGAGATAGTTGCCGCCGAACTCATCGACCATGATCGGCCGTTCAAAAGCATCGGCGCTGTCATAGTACAGACCAACATTCTCGAAAAGGCTCCACCAATAGCGATGGGGATGCTCGACGTCCCTATGGCTTAGCACGACAGACGGATACCGGCCGGTGACGGTGTCAATCGCTGCCCAGGCCTCTTCAAGGGCCTCCGGATTTGTTTCATTCCACGGGTGAATAAGACAGACAGACGGATGGCGAAAGCACAACTCAAACCAATCGTCCCATTGCTTTTCCATGCTGGTCCTGGAAGCTTCGCATCCGTGAAAAAATAGCCATTCGGCCTGCACCATCAGCCCCAGCCGGTCGCAGGCGTCAAGCAACCGATCGGGCGGCATACCGAGATGAAAACGTAAGGTATTGGCTCCAAGGCGCTTGAGACGCAACAGGACATTTTCTGTGAGCCATTCAGTATTCCACGCCAGCTCGGGCGCTTCGGGGTCCCTTAACCATCGATGCCATACGATGCTCCCGGCGCGCAAGGTCACGACACGGCCGTTCAGGGCAAAACGCTTGCCCCGAACTTCGAATTGCCGTCGGGCGACCGTGACGCGATCAGTATCGCTGCATTCCCCTTCGGAATGCAATTCGGCTATAAGCAGGTAACAGACAGGGTTATCCGGTGACCACAACTCCAGCCTATCACTATTGGGCAGCTCGACGTCGATTTTTTCACCTGCCCTGTATTGAACTTTATGCTTCAAGATTTCATTTCCCTGGGCATTCTGCAGAGTGAAATGCATCTCAGCATCACCTCGTGCGCCCCCGGTTTCGCAGTGAATCCAAACTGCACCGTCTTTGGAAGTATAGCAATAGAGTCTTTCGATACGGGCAGAGCCGCGGTAAAATATTTCAACATCGTCCCAGAGGCAGGAGGAAAGATTGGAACGGAACGCATCGGCACGCGGAATATGGGATGCATCGGAGACATCCAACTGATCAAGTGTCTGCAGTGCAATCTCCAGATCAAACTCCGGCCCCGCCTCACTGAGATCAAGATAATGACGGGTAGGCGCCATCCCCCCCTGCTTTGCCGACTGGCGGACGCCGTCCACATGTACCTCCGGAGCAAACCGCGCTCCCTTCAGCACTAAAGTCGCTTCCTGAGCTTCAGCCGGTCGCCTTACCGTGCGTTTCAGCCACAGCGGGCCCGGGCTGCTGCTTTTCGGATCGTCAACCAAGCCGGGCACTGTTACTGTACGATCGTAACACCTTTCATGTCCACACTCCCACTGACCATTCAACTTCATGCTTGAAAACCCCTATTAAAATAAAAAACATTTTAACACCTTATACTCAATTACTCTCATTAGTAAAAGGTGGGTATTCGAACCGGCAAGGCACTTCAACCACTCTTGGGTCGTTATTCTCCCGTAGTACTGACATGAGCTTGTCGTGAAGCGCCACCTGAGCTGCGGAATGTTCGCCGCTTCCAGCCAAATTCCTGACATTATCGGGGTCGTTACCAAGCTCATAAAGCTCGAATCGAGAACGCTTCCCGAACCCCAGATCATACATGGGCCGAATATCGTTTTCGGCCCTGTGATGGACCATCCAGGCTTTAGTTGGACTGGCGTCCAGATCGGCATAAGCCACACGCGTTTCTTCTCGCAGTACTTCGAAAGAGGGAGGATCAGCATTCGGATCATCTAATCCCCTGGGATCCCCCATAGGCCACCGTTCCGGTTCAAAATTTATAATATAAAGATAATCTTTGGTTCGGATTGCTCTTTTGGGATAGGGTAAGTTACCCTCTCGAGCAGTTGAGACGTGTCGTTCGCGTCCGGTGACAACAAAATCTCTTTTCTGATCGATAAGCCCCTGCTTTACACTTTCTAAAAGCGGCATCAGGCTGTTGCCGCTCATGCAATCGGGCGGCGTTTCGCCGGCGGCTTCCAGAAAAGTGGGGGCCAAGTCCATAATATTGACAAAATCCTCGATAACTCTGCCTTCGGGGATACGTCCCGGCAATCTTGCCGCCAAAGCGACTTCGCATCCGATATCATACAGATTGCATTTCCCACGCGGCATTCCCGGGATACCGTGATCACCGCTGACGACTACAAGAGTATTGTCAAGTTCGCCCATTTCTTCCAAACGGTCAAGAAGGATACCAAGACCGCTGTCGAACGCCATCGCCTCGCCGAGGTAATCGCAGAAATCTTCCCTGACTACATGCACGTCGGGGAGAAAATCAGGCAGCCGGCCCTTGAGTTCGTCGGGGTCGAGCCCCCACAGATTCTTACCGGATCCTGCCTGCCATTTACGATGGGTGTTGGTCGGCCCCCACCAATAGCAGAAAGGCACTCCATCCGGTCTGTCATTCAGAAAGGCTTCAAAACTGTCACTGACTTCATCATACACTTTTTGTTTAGCTCCTTCCACACCCATATCTGGGACTAAAGAAGTAGCGGTTTGAGAAAAGCAGGCCATCCAGTTGCGTGTTTGATATTGTGTTCTTTCTGCCCCATAGGGTGCATTTGCCGTTCTGCCGGGCGACCAGACCTTATAGGTATGGCCGATATGGTAGCCGGCTTCTTCAAGCAAGAGCGGATAAGTGGGGATGGACTCGTCCCATACAGCGCCATTAAGAATAGCGCCGAGTCCACATTCCCAGAAATATCGCCCGGACAGCAGCGAGCTTCTGCACGGCGTGCATGACGGCGCCGTGACATAAGTATTGCTGAACATCACCCCTTCCGAGGCAACCCGGTCAAAATTAGGTGTAGTCAGTAATTCGTTCAGACTGCCGGCGCCATCGATATCCGCATAAGCACTGGCATAGCGCCCCCAGTCATCGGCGAAAGCAAACAAAATATTGGGTCTATTATCTTGACTCATGTTAATTCCTCTTAGCTCAATCCTTGGTTGACAACCCTACAAAATACCGGCAGACAGCATCACCCAATTTATGTGGGTCGTGGCGAAGCAGGTCCTGTTTTTCCCAAAGCACGCGGGGTTCATTAAAGTTTTCACAGAGGTCGGTTGCAATAACCTGAACATCCATTTGATTAAGCATAGCATCGGGAGTTATCAAGGCAGCGCCTTCGGATTCATACTTACGTAGAATTTCAGGGTCAGGACGGGAAGAATTAACTAAAACAGCATCGACGCCGTCGAAACCGAGGTGCTGGTGTAAAGCAATCAAATGGTCGGAACAGGAATAGCCATCAGTTTCTCCGGGCTGAGTAACGATATTCGCCACATAGCATATTTTAGCGGAGGTTTCCTTAAGAGCTTGACGGATGTCGGGCACTAAGATATTGGGGATTATGCTGGTATATAAGCTTCCCGGGCCAAGTACGACAAGATCGGCCTTGAGAATTTCACTAACAGCATTTTCCGGCGCTTCGGAATCTTGCGGGGCTAAAAACACATTTTTGATGGGAGGCTTATTGGGGGCTGAAACACTGACCTCATCATGGAGCAAAGCGCCATCCTTAAGCTCAGCACAGATATTGGCCGAACTTAAAGTTGATGGGATAACAGAACCTTTAATACTCAGCAGATTGCTTATTGTGCTCACGCCCTTTTCAAAGCCGCCTTCAAGCTCCGCCATAGCGGTAATGATGAGGTTCCCCAGACTCATACCTTCCAGTGAGCCATTTTGGAAACGATATTGAAAAAGACTGTTGAGGCGTCGCTCAGTCTCTCCCGGTTCACTCAAAGCGACAAGGCAATTTCGAATATCGCCGGGGGCAATAATGCCTAACTCCTTCCGCAATTTACCCGTTGAGCGTCCACTATCGGTAACAGCTACAATCGCAGCTGGGGAATCGCAGTAAGTCTTACAGCCTTTGAGGATAACCGGCAGCCCGGTACCGCCTCCTAAAGCGACTATTCGAAAGATATCCGGTGTTTTGCCGATAGAAGCTAATTTCAAAATGGCCGGTATCTGGAAAAGATTGGATATCTTATAATCAGGATACTCAAATTCATCTCTTGGGCTTGCAAAGCTGAAACGCCCATGCATGAACTGAATAGTAACCATACCGAGTTCATTCCCATGACGAACTTCTTCACCTGGTCGATCCCCCACCATTACCACTTCTCCCGGCTGTAAATCATGCTTTTGAAGATAGTAACGCAGGCATTCGCTCATTATTGAACCTCGATCGTAATCATTGATAATACAATCATCAAAAACGCCATCGAGTCCCAACTTTTGAATTTTTGCTTTCTGCCGTGCGTGATGCCCGACAGTCAACAGGAAACACTGTAATCCTAAACTTTTAAGTTGATTTATGGTAGGTAATGTATCGGGGAAAAGTGAAATAGGTGCATCGACACTTTCAGCATTATAAGCTCTGTATGCTTCAGCCAGGATTTTATCATCAAGATCGTAACGTCGGCCAATTTCATCGAATACTAAAAAATGGGGACCGTGTCGAGTGGCCAGATCGGCTTGCAGGGAGACCGCCTCATCAACCGACATGGGGAGACCGGCTTTAATGAGAACTTCTGCGGACCTGCGCCTTGAAGCAGCAATCAGAGTTCCGCTGCAATCATACAACGTATCATCCAGATCGAAAATTACGGCTTTGAAAATAGTTGAAATTGCAGGCATGACAGTATTTTCGAACAGGACATATTTGTTTAATAATAAGCAGACTCCATCAATTCTACAGGTGCGGGTTTATAATCAAAAGGTTCCATACTATATACACCGCGCCCCTGAGTTAAAGAGCGCAGGTTTCCGGCAAACCCAAAAAGTTTGGATAATGGCGCCTGAGCTTTTATGATCCTCATATGTTCACGCGAAACGACATCTTTAACTTCCCCGCGACAGGTACTAATGTAAGATATAACATCCCCCATATTCGGCTCCGGCACAACAACTTCGATTCGCATATAAGGCTCCAAAAGCTCGACATCTTCATCAATTAAAGCTTCACGCATAGCCTTGCCTGCAGCGGCTTCAAAAGCCACTTCAGTAGAATCAACGGGATGTGTTTCAGCATCGATAAGAACCGCATCGATATAAATGAGAGGATAGCCGAAAATTGGCCCGGAGACGACCCCGCGAAAAGCGCGTTCGACTGATTTGGCAAAATGGGGCGACAAAGAATCAGAATCGACTTCATTAACAAAATTGACTCCTTGAGAGTCTTTATCCGGTCTGAAACTCATTTTGACTTTTGCGTACTGCCCACGGCCATCCATCTCCATGTTGAAAACAGCTTCCACAGTTTTCTCACTTTTGATAGTTTCCCTATAAGAGACTCTTGGTTCTCCTACATTGGCATGGACATTAAATTCTCTGAGCAGGCGATCTTTTATGATATCAAGGTGAAGTTCCCCCATACCGCTGATGAGCAGCTGGCCCGTTTGCTTATCCGTTCCGGCGTTAAAAGTGGGATCTTCACGCCCAAGTTTTTCCAGGGCCTCATCGAGTTTGCCCTTTTCGGTCTGGGTTTTAGGTTCAATTGCCATAGAGACAACGGTATTGGGGAACTCCATCCTCTCGAAAACGACGGGATGTTTTTTATCCGAGAGCGTATCGCCTGTAACCGAAACTTTCATACCTATAGCAGCGACTATTTCACCGGCACCAGCCTCATTGAGTTGTTCACGCTGATCGGCATGCATGCGGTAAATTTGCTGCACATGCTCCATTTTATCCTGGTTAGCGTTATAAACACGAGATTTAGCACGCATTTTCCCGCTATACACCCTGACATAATAGAGATCACCGTGTTTCTCACTCTGGACTTTAAATAAAATTGCGCTGAAAGGGTCGTCTGACTCGGCATGACGTTCAACTTTATCACCGGTATGGGGATGCTCGCCTACGATGGAGTATGCTTCAAGCGGCGAGGGGAGGAAATCACAGACAGCATCAATGAGCGGCTGCACACCTCGGTTGCGCAACGCAGCACCGCACAATACCGGCTGGATAGCGTTTCTGATGCATGCTTCGCGAATTGCGGATTTGATTTCCTCAACAGAAATCTCCTCATCAGCGAGATATTTATCTGCAAGCCATTCTACCTCTTCAGCAGTCTTTTCAATCGCCAGACGACGAGTTTTCTCCACTTCTTCGATCCGGTCTTCGGGCACCGGCATGACCTCATACTTAGCTCCAAGGTCAGATTCCTCATAATGAAGGTAATTGCCATTAAGCACATCGATAACGCCGGCAAAATCATTGTTATCATATACGGGCAATTGCAATAAAACCGGGGTGGCAATAAGCTTGCCTTGAATATCAGCCATCACCCTATTGACGTCACTGCCGTCACGGTCGAGTTTATTGACAAAACAGATACGCGGTATATTATAGTTTTGGGCCTGATGCCAGACTGTTTCACTCTGGGCTTCAACTCCCCCAACACCACAAAAGACAACAACTACGCCGTCAAGAACCCTCATGCAGCGTTCAACTTCAGCAGTAAAATCAACATGACCGGGAGTATCAATAATATTTATCTGGTGTCTGACATTTTTCTTACCAACGGCTCTATCCTCAGCATTCTGCCAGAAGCAGGAGGTGGCCGCCGACACGATAGTGATCCCCCGCTCCTGTTCCTGTGGTTTCCAATCCATAGCGGCCGTTCCATCATCAACACTTCCCATACGATGCGTACGGCCGGTGTAATAAAGTATACGCTCAGTGACGGTCGTTTTACCTGCATCGATATGAGCGGCAATTCCGATATTACGCAACTTTTTTAAATCTATAGATTTCGCCATTTCAATAATTTAAATGTGGGGAAATATGCACCGTTCGGCACACGACAATATAACAAAACCTTCCTCTGGACAATCACGGACTGGAAACGTGTGTTACGAGATCAATAATTACTGATCACACGGGCAGGAATGTCTGCGCTGCGTCATTCGAAAAAATGAAGATAGGGATTGCACTTATCTGGCAAAATGGGCAAAATCGCGATTAGCTTCAGCCATTCTATGTGTGTTTTCACGTCGGGAAAAGGCTGAACCTTCTTTATTATAAGCATCCAGGAGTTCACCGGCAAGTCTTGTATGCATCGGACGCCCCTTGACACTATGTGCAGCTTCAAGTATCCATCTTATAGCAAGCGACACTTGCCTTTTAGGACCAACTTCGGTAGGAACCTGGTAAGTCATACCACCAACACGCCGTGAACGGACTTCAATAACCGGCTTTACGTTATCCAATGCTTTCTCAAAAACATCTACGGGCTCAGCATCAGCGATTTTTTCATCGATAATCGCCATAGCATCATAGAAAATCTTCTCTGCGACACTCCTTTTACCATCATCCATAAGAGAGCCAATGAATTTACTTACCAGCGTGCTTCCGTAAAGAGGGTCCGGTTTAAGAAACCTTTCTGTACTTTTATATTTCAACGCCATAATAAATTACCACATTATTTGATGTATTAACTGAAAATGTTTTTTAACAATCAACCTTAGGGACTTTTCACGCCGTATTTCGACCTGCTCTGTTTCCTATCTTCGACGCCGGCTGTGTCAAATGCACCTCTGACGACATGATACCTCACACCTGGAAGGTCTCTGACCCTGCCGCCTCTGACAAGAACGATATTATGTTCCTGCAGGTTATGAGACTCACCGGGTATATAGGCCATAATTTCTTTCCCGTTACTCAAACGCACTCTTGCTACCTTACGAAGGGCTGAATTAGGTTTTTTAGGTGTACGAGTTGTTACATGGAGACAGACACCCGTCTTCTGAGGGCATTTCTCCAACATAGGTGATTTTTCCTTTTTCGTTTTCTTTTTCCTTCCCTTTTTAATCAACTGATTAATAGTCGGCATTTCTTCATTCTCTCCTACTTCTTATTTTAACAATACTTATTCCAAAAAATAACATACGCATAAGAAACGACAAATATTTTATCAAAGCATGCCGTGTAAGTCAAGCACAAGCAGGTCAACCAACAACCGTGGATAAATAAACTGAGAAAAGTAAAAATAAAAATATGGCTATTTTAATGCCCCTTGTCTTCCATTGAGCTTTGGTTTTCAAACGTGGGTCATTGAGCACATTTTGCATGAATACTATTCTTTCTTCTATACTAAAATGACGCCAACCACCCGCTCGTATGGATTTGCCGCTGAGGAAAGCTAATTTGTTCAGCGCCGAAATAAATGCATCCGGCCTTGAACTGTTACTCAAACTATACAAATCCGCCTCCCTTTCAAGCCGACGTGAAACTGCCCCAAATACGATCCCCCAATATAATACGGCATATAAAAGTAAAACAAACGACGGAGTAAGAAAACTCCAGTTTTTCTCGAACTCGAATAAGTGATCACCGCTATGTGCAAAATCAAAAAAGAAGTTTAAAATCACCCCGTTGGAAGCTATAAAGGCTCCTATCATGAATATATAAAAAAGGAAATGATGGCCTTTAATATGCCCCGCTTCATGAGCGAATATCCCTTCAACTTCATCATCACTGCAATTATGAAGAAGTGCATCCGTGATAAAAACATAACGCAAAATCCTCGTCATACCGATTACGGCGGCGTTGGTGATTTGCATTTTCGTATTCCAGACTAACACAGCGGAACACTTAAGGTTAACCCTTTCACTAAAAGCGTGTAAACGCCTTTTCAAATCTCCGGCCGGCAGCGGATGGGTTTTCCACAATAAGCGAAGCAGTAACGGACCGCAAAATACTAAAAAAAACAAAAAAATCACTGGAAGGTAAATCTCAACAAACCTTGTATCATCCAAAAAGTAAGCGGAGATATCAAAAACAAATGTTAAGACCGCCCACGGCAACAATATTATCCCTAATTCAGTGCGTATTCGGAGCCATAAGTAGGAGACCAATGGAAGGGGAGCTTTATTCTGATGGGCATTATAATTACTGCTTTGAGACGCGCGAATCTGCAACTTGCGCTCAAACCCCATAGTGATGCCAATCATGATGAGTAAAGGCGATAAAAGCACAATATCGCCCAACATAGGAATAAAAAAAGTGTGTTGTGTTATGGCTTCGGTAAAACGGTACCAATGCAAAAGATTTGTTAAAAAAAACGTGAAAAATACAATATTAATCCTCATCATTTTATTTGCCCGCTCACGTCTCAAACAGAGCGTTCCAGAACCCGATTTACGCCCGGCTTTATATACAAGATGGTCAGTAACGCGGCAAACGAAATAATGGAGTAAAACTAACGCAAGCACCCCCGAAATGCTCCAAACCAACGCAATTTCTGAATAATAGTTAAATACAGGAAGATATATTAATAACAGACTTACGAGAAAAACTGGCAGCATTATTCGCTCCTTATTTTCCGAATCTCAGCCAAAAGACCTTTTGATTTTTTAATGATTCTCGATTTTAAGCGGTTCAAGTCTTCCAGTTCATCGCCACCATGTTTTTCCAGAATCTTTATGTAATGATCTTTAGAATATTGCCAGTATAAAGTGCCGGGATCACTTGATTCCTTGAGTGTCTGAGCATTATTAACCAAATTAGCAAGCATTTCCATCCAAGCATCTTCACGATCTGTCAGCCATTTTTTAAACTGTTTTACTTCTGAATCATTGACATCCTGCAATTTCTCCCTGTCAGAAAGAAATTGCTGCCTGACGTGAGCTTCAAGGCTTGAGGCAAGTCTATCGGCAGCCGCCTGGGTGCGCCCGATATCGGCATCTATATCCTTTATATCTTTTACAAGCTGAGGATGATTATTTTCAACCGTCTCTAATGAAACCGGCACAACATCGGCTTTACGGGGCGCGATTTTTTTTAATCCTATCGTAGCCTGGCCGTGACCAAGTCGACGCCACCCCACATCACCTTTGTCAAGCTTGTCGAGGTTCTGTTGGATATTGCCTGCAATGAGTTTTAAGAATGCTTTATAAAGTTCCCGTTCATTATTCTTATTCGATTGAGACTGAAACACAAAGAAAACGACTACGCCAAGCACGATCACTACTAACACGAATATTTCCAAAAACGGCGACATACTACACCTCCTGGGATGTAAAAGTATAAAGAGTTACTTATAACGATAATATCCAATGCAAGCCCGCAGCATGTCTACGGAACCAATACAATACACAGTGGTAATGAAACGTGCATTACTAATGAGCTGCGATTACCTAATAAAAAAACGGGGGATGATATTATAAGTAAAAAAAGAAAAGATTGCACATGAATGCTGGTGGTTGCATTTGCTTTTTTCCAAGAAGTAAATTATCATAATAAACATTAATTCAGCGTAGTAGGTAATTTCTGTAAAATCGTAATGTTAAATGAGGATTATTAAGATGAAATTAGGTAATTATTCATTAGGTGTAGGCGACAGATTCGGGCTTGAAGGTGTTGCACAGCTTGAAGCATTGAAATTAGCAGCGAAAAATGGATGTGATATTCAGCCGGTATGGAATAAGTCACATCGAGAGCACTGCATCGTAGGCACCTCTCCGGAATCTGTCAGGGATGAAGCTGATAATGCCGTCAAGGCAGGCGGGTGGAACGCGCCCTATTTCGTTGATGCAGACCATATTTGTAAGACAAACGTAGATGGTTTCATTGCTGCAAGTGATTTTTTTACACTCGATGTTGCTGATTTCATAGGTGAGACAACGGATGAAGGGGCTATTAAAAAATTGCAGGCCGAGGCTCAGAACCTTATAGGCAAAATAGAACTTCCAATGTTAAACTCATCTATAGAAATTAGCGAGAACAAAGTGAGTGAAGTAGCTGCAAAATATCTTGCGGCCATCGACCATGCTACTGCTCTTTATGAATATATTTCAGATAAAAAAGGTGAAGGGAATTTCATTACCGAGGTTTCAATGGATGAAACCGACAGCCCTCAAACGCCTGAAGAACTCTTGCTGATATTGAAAGCATTATCTGTTCGCAAGGTCCCCCTGCAAACAATAGCGCCCAAATTCTCTGGGAGCTTCTTCAAAGGTGTCGATTACGTTGGAAACATCGACGCTTTCAGAGATGAGTTTTATGCCGACTTAGCTGTTATTAAATTTGCCGTCGAGGAATTCGGCTTGCCGCAAAATCTCAAACTCAGTGTCCATTCAGGCAGCGATAAATTCTCTCTTTACCCGATCATGAAAGAGGCAATGCAGCAGTTTGATGCCGGACTACACCTAAAAACTGCCGGCACAACCTGGCTGGAAGAGCTTATCGGACTCGCCCTTTCCGGTGACAATGCATTAGCTATAGCCAAAGAGATTTATATGGAAGCGTTATCCAGGATGCAAGAACTTTGCGATCCCTACGCAACGGTTATTGATATCGATCCAGCTAAACTGCCCGGCATCGAAGAAGTAAAAAGCTGGTCAGGGATGGATTATGCCAACGCTTTACGCCATGAACAGGATTGCGAAAGCTTCAACCCTGATCTTCGTCAATTGCTTCATGTCGCCTACAAAGTTGCCGCTGAGATGGGAGAGCGCTACCTTAACACCATTAAAGCCAACCAGGTTACAGTAGCGAAAAATGTTACAACTAACCTCTACAATCGTCACATAGAACGGTTATTCCCTGTTATCAGCTGATAACGTCCGGATTTGAACCCCCGTACATGGATGCCGTCATTTTGGAACTCCAGGGTGACGGCACCTTCATTATATGTCGACCATAAAGGGATGCCCAGCGAATCAAGAGTACGGACTGTAGATGTATTCAGCGACCTGCCGGAACTGGCTATCGCTATTTTGGGATCAACTGCTCTGATAAATTCTTCAAGCACAGGTTCCCAAGCGCCATGATGGGGCAAAATGAGCACATCCGCCCGCAATTCGGAACCGTATTGAGTAATTAAATGCCTCATTGCCTTATTTTCAGCATCGCCCGGCAGCAAAATATGCCAATTATCATACTCGCAGAGCAAAACGGCAGACAGATCGTTTCTTTCCACCTCGCTCTCACTTAAAAACCGGATATCGGGGTGTTTAAACACGCCTCTTAAAAAACCATCACTCAACTTTGTCCTCTCTTTTACCCTGATATATTCGTCAGTAGAATTGAATAAAACATTATGCAAAGCAGACGGGACATGCTCACCTCGTGCTTTGGGGGGAATAAGCAGGCGCGATATACCAAATTTCTCATGCAGTTTCGGTACAAAAGCATAATGATCAAAATGGCGATGCGATACTGTCAAGGCATTTATATGACGTATTCTGTTATGCCATAGAACACCAGTTACGGCGTTAAGGTAACGATAAGATACGCTCCCGCTATCGTAAAGCTTTACACCGCCTTCAGGAGAAGCAAACAAAATACTCTGGCCATGCCCAACATCCTTGACCACAATACGAAAATATTCGGGCCTGGATGTCCGCACTTCATAAATTAACAGACTGCCCACCAACATCACCACACCGTAAACGAGCACTTTTGCCCTGAGAGGTTTAGAGCGTATTTTAACCCAGCTAATCAAAACAAGATAGTACAAACCAATCCACCACATGGGTGGCGCAGGTGTATATCTCACAAATCCCGGCCAACTACGCGATACTGAAAGAAGACTGTCTATCCCCCATGACAAAACGGAAGAAAGACGGTTGGTCAAACTGAAGAGCGTAGCATTGACAAACAGGACAGGCAGCGATATGAAGCAATTCAGCAGCAAGAACAACACAAGCGGCCAAAGAAAAATATTTATCACAGGCAGCAGCAGAGAATAGCGATTGAAATTCCATACGCGCAAAGGCATCAATGTAAGCCACACACTCAATGAAAGAACAAAATACTGCCCCGCTTTTTTACTCAAATCTCCGAAAATATGAACTTCGCCGGCATCTTGAAGTTTGTCCGTTAGTTCCCGCCACGGCCAAATAATCCTGTATAAATCAGGAGCGATATAAAAAAGTGCCCATACAGCCAAAAAACTAAAATGAAAGCCGACAGAAAAAATATCCTGAGGACGCCATAAAAGAAGAATAAATGCCGCACCAGCCACCGAAGACAACGGGTCTGCTCGCCTATGCA
Organism: Candidatus Brocadiaceae bacterium; assembly: GCA_003551785.1. The sequence goes on from PUNP01000250.1 coordinate 14,822, forward strand.
ATAA
>PUNP01000111.1 GCA_003551785.1 Candidatus Brocadiaceae bacterium
AGAGCAGCTGATTGCCTTTGACCGATTTCATGTATCAGGGCATTTTGCGAAGGCATTAAACAAAGTCCGTGCTGGTGAACATCGGGAGCTCTTATTAGCTGACACTTTATCCTAACAAAAAGAGCATGAAAAATTCTGAAATCTCTTAAATTAATATCATGGTAAGATAAGAGCACGTTTATTAAAAAGGACGAGGAGAAGCCCTATGATCCCCACGATCAGCTTCTCCTCACCCAAACAATGCTTTTAGAGATTGAAGTAGAATTCGAAAAAATTCAAGTAGGCACCACCCCAGATGAGACACCTCCCCTCTGCCAGATATTTGGAGAGAAACGTTGTATTTGTTGTGGGCGCAAACTGCATGGACATGGGTGGAGGCAGCGCTACTTTGAAGACATTGATCAGCAATCTCTCCGGCTATGGATTCATCGCAAACTCTGTCCTGGCTGTGGAATAACTTATACCTTGCTTCCCAAATGGGTTCATACGTTTAAGCTGCATAGCGTAGCCTTGATTCGCCGAGTATTGCATATGGCTTTTTGCACAGGACATGTGGGCAATCAGCTTCGTGTGAGCCGACCATTACAAAGACTATGGAAAGCTCAATATATTCAACGATCCAGTGCCTTGGAAAATCAACTTGATCCGAGTCGACTTGTCGGACAAATACTGAAAGAACCAGGCAGCTGTCTTACCAGTCCTCCAGGGCTGCACGAACTTACTACTCCGCTGATGGGTAAGATGCAGGCCATGCAGTACAAGCCCCCAGGAGCCCACCATCGTTTACTCCTGTTTATCCCATCGGGCCTCCAGTAAGCTGAAGTGATCACAATTTCAGCCGAGGAGGCCTATATGGACAGAGAAAAACAGGAGAAGATTGCATTATTCCGCTATGGGATTATTTTTCCCCTACTTGACGAACGTCTGCAATGGGGGGACAAAAGCCGTATTATTGATGAGATCTGTGCAACTGAGCACACTATTCCCTATTCGCGTCGACGAACGATCAGCAAACCGACAATCTATGATTGGCTTCGAGCTTATGGGAGAAAACAGCGAATTGAAGATCTGTATCCGGCAGAGCGGAAAGATAAAGGGCATCATCGAAACCTCAGCAAAGAGACTGAACTTGCCTTGCGGCAGTTCCGGGAAGAACACCCTCATGACAAACTTACCACATTAGTAAAGAAAGCAGTAATGCAGGGGGTCATCATGCCCGATGAATCAGTGAATATGTCTACCGTGTACCGGATGTTCAAAGGCTATACGCGAGAAAAGCGGGCGCATGCGGCTAAAGATATGCGCCGATTCGCAATGGAATTCTGTAATGAATGCTGGATGCTGGATACCATGTCCGGCCCAAAGATCCAAATAACGGTATCTGGTCGCCAGCGGGTGGTTCGTTCAAAATTATGGGCGCTCATTGATGACAAAAGTCGTTTGGTCCCCTATGCCCAGTTCTATCGTGATGAAACAGCCGAAAGTTTAATTGACTGCTTGATGAAAGCCTTCTCTTCCCGTGGTCTGCCTCGGAAAATTTTCACCGATAATGGGGCGGCAATGAGAGATCATCGTCTCAAACTTGGGTGCGCAACCCTACAAGTACAGCTTTCGTATGCGAAAGCCTACTCCCCTGCGTCAAAAGCGAAAATCGAAAGATATTTTTCCACGGTCCGCATGCAGTTTCTTCCTACATTGCAAACTGAACCATTGGATCTTTATGATCTGAATCGTGCATGGCAGGTGTACCTGCAGCACTATAACACCCGGTTTCATCGAGGTATTAATATGTCCCCTCTTGAATGCTATCTCAAAGAAGTGGAAGCCGTACGACCTGCCCCCCAGAATCTTGCTTCCTATTTCCGGGCCCGGGAAGAACGGAAAGTTTCTTTAGCTCGGACCATCAGCCTTAAGAATCGTCTGTATGAAGTGCCCCTCGGATATGCCGGTCTTTCCTTAGAGCTGAGGTTTTCCGATCTGGATCATGTGGAAGCATTCTATGAAGGGAAAAGTATCGGTGAGCTTCGTCACTGTGATCAGATTGCAAATGCCCGTGCTCAGAGGAGGGACCGCATATGAATACCACCACCATTGATATGAAACACTACTATGGGTTCCATCAGCAGCCGTTTGCTTCTCATATGCCGATTGATCAACTCTATAAGCTCACCGGCATGGTGGACATTAACCAACGATGCGTGTTTGCCATTTCCAATGCCATGGTCTTTGTCATCATCGGAGAAATTGGAGCCGGGAAGTCGACTGCACTACGATACACCATCAGTCAGCTTTCTCACAAACAGTACCAGATACTGCAGATTTTTGGCGGATGCTGGAGCTTTGTAGAGCTGCTGAGACAATGTATGGATGCATTGGGACTGCATACCCGAACGAATCAACAGACTACCATGCTGAAACAGATATTTGAACTATTTTTTCAGATACGTTCTGATGGTCGTACCCCAGTATTATTTATTGATGAAGCAAATTTATTCAAACCCGATGTGTTTTCTCAACTGCATCTGCTCACCCAGCAAAGCCCGGATACCCCGGTATTCCTCCCGATCATTCTGTGCGGACAAGCTTCTCTCTTTGATAAACTGAGACACCCCTTTGCCCGTCCGTTGTTCAATCGGGTCATGAGCGGCTATAACCTCAAAAATATGTCTCAAGAAGAATGTATTGGATACATCCAGCATCAGCTGGCAATCGCTGCAAGCAGTTCTGCAAACATCTTCTCAGAACAAGCGCTGATTGCCGTCTCGCAAGCTTCCGGCGGAATTCCTCGCAACATTAACACCATTTGCCTGCTTGCTATGAGACATGCAATTGATCATTCAATCAATACTATTACTCCTGAGGTGATTCGAATCATCACGCAGGAATGGTGGCAATAATGATTATTCCGTATGTTCGGACCTGGTTCCGGTACCGAAAACTTACTCGACCTCACGTCTTAGCTGGTGCTCAACCTTCACTATGGGATCACCATGGGCGAGAAGTACCACCAGAATCACCTGAATATAGACAACTGCTATACGATTGGTTGTGGGTTAGCTTGCTTGATTACTACCAAAAGAAGTCGTTTCTCTATAAGTGGAAACAGCGAAATGCATCCTGCAACCCATATAGCGATGATTTTTGAAGCTAACAACCATAATCATTGATAACGTACCTGCTCATTGTTACCAAGCCGGTTGCTCAATCGGACGCTTATACCTGTTGCTTTGGGTTTTTTCTTGTTGCTGTAAATCGCAACTATTACTTGATTATAATGTGCTACCCCATAGCGGTATTGCCAGAGGAGGTTTCCCCATGTGAAAAAGCCGATTATGCTGCGGGAAACCATCCCTGGTGAAGTTATGGAGGTAGATTTCG
>PUNP01000143.1 GCA_003551785.1 Candidatus Brocadiaceae bacterium
ACCTGCACCCGCATATTGTCGGAACTCGGTGCCGACGCGATTAAAACTTTTCATACACACCGGTTTACCGAAGTAACAAAAAGCTGCCCCGTCCCCGTCCTGGGGCTTGGCGCTGAACGGTACCCGACCCAGATCAAGGCACTCCAACTGGCCGCAGCCCAGATCAAGGACGGTGCGGGCGGTGTCGTTTTCGGCCGTAACGCTATCCAGGTTCCCGACCCCGCCGCCTTCCAGAAAGCGCTGTGCGATGTGGTGAAACGTAAAGTAGCGCCCGAAGATGCAGCCAGGCAGTTTAAACTGCTCGACCTGAATGAATAACAGAATAAATTTAACGCAGCAGATTTCAGCTATGCAACCTGTAAAGAAATTAATGATCGGCCTTGACCTCGGCACGACCGGACTGAAAGGGGTTCTGACCGATACATACGGGAATGTTCTGTCCGCCGAAACCGTTGAGACTGACCTCAGCGAGCCCCGGCCGGGATGGGTGGAACTCGACCCTAAAGCCCATTTTGCCCGTATCTGCGGCGTCATAAAAAAACTGGCCGATAATGCGCAGGGGGATATCATGGCCTTAGCTGCTGCCGGCGCAACCGGTAACAGTCTCCTGACGACATCCTCGGGAGAGCCTTTAGCACCGATCGTCAACTGGATGGACCAAAGGTGCAGGAATAAACCGCCCTCCGCCCTTAAAGGGCTCAGTGCCAGAGAGGTTGCCGCTGTTACAGGCTGGCCGTGCATCGAGACCTTTCCTTTAGCGCACCTGGCGTGGCTGAAAGATAATCAGCCCCGTGTTTATGCTGCCGCGGGCCACTTCGGCATGTTCGCCGATTGGTTGATGTTCCGGCTGAGCGGCCGCTGGCTGTTGGACTATTCCAGTGCAACTACCTTTCACCTACTGAACCAGCTCTCCCGCACATATCATCGCCCTTTCCTTGAAAGGCTGGCGCTCAGCACTGAAAAACTGCCGGAACTGCTCGGCAGCGGGGTGCATGCAGGAACATTGCTGCCGGATTGCAGTGCGCAAACAGGACTCTCAACAACAACTCAGGTGGTTACCGGCTGTTTCGATCATCCGGCCGCCGCCCGGGCCGCGGGCGTCTTACATCCCGGCCGCCTAATGCTCTCCTGCGGCACTTCATGGGTAGGGTTTATGCCCCATGACGACCGCAGTGAACTTATCAATGCCGGACTCTTGTGCGATCCATTTACATCCGGCGAAGATGACGCTGCCTGGGGTGGTATTTTTTCCGTTCCCTGCATCGGACGCCATATTCAGTGGTATATCGACAAACTGATCGCCCCGGGAGAAGATGATCAGATGCGCATATTCAATGAATCGGCCGACCGCGCCGCGCCGGGTGCAGGTGGGCTGACTATCGACTTGAGTGCTGAGCCTGCTCACGTCAACGGCAGCCGTGCAAATATCAGCCGGGCAGTTATGGAGTCGGCGGCTAAGCTGCTCAAAGAAAAGATTATCGTCCTCAGGCGCTGTGGTTTCCGATACGACAAGGCAGTTCTTGTCGGTGGGCCCGCTGAAAGCCCCGTCTGGCCACGCATCATAGCGGATATAACCGGACTGGAGCTTTCCGTTTCCTCGCGCCACGCCGGTGCCCGGGGGGCCGCTATGCTCGCCGGTATTGGTGCCGGAATCTATAAAAACGAACAACATGCTTTGTCGCTCTGGGAGGGGGGAAATAATGGCCCTTGATTACAGCAATGCGGACAGGACGGTATATCACGATGAATTCAAGGGGTTTTTGCCCGACAACATTTTCGATGTCCATGTCCACCTCTTCGACCGTTCCTGTCTGATCAAGGGCGCTGAATTCCCTCCTAAAAACTGCTACCAAAAGTTCGGCGGGGTTTTCACGCTCAGTGACTACCGTCATTGGGCAGATGTTCTGCTGCCTGGGCACAATGTGTATTTAAACAGCTTTGGCCAGCCTTCGCATCAGTCAGACCTCGACGCTTCCGCCCGGTATTCGGGAGTCATTTCAGATAACCGCCGCTTTTACGCCATGGCGCTCGTGTCACCGCACGATACGACCGAAAGTGTGACAGAACGTGTTGAAACCAACCAATTGATCGGATATAAACCCTACCTGAATTTCGTTGACTGGAAGGAAAAGTCCAATGTTACCATTGACGATATGCTGCCTTCTCACCTTATGCAGACGGCCGATCAGAAGGGCCTGGCCGTTATGCTCCATATCCCGCGCAACCGCCGCCTGGCCGATCCCGTCAATCAGGAACAGATGGTCCGCTTGTGCCGGGATTGGCCGAAGACCTCTTTCATTTTCGCCCATATAGGAAGAGCATACTATCTGAAAAATGTGGTTGGATTTCTCAACGGCATTGCAGCCTGTCCCAATGCGTATATCGACACCGCTATGGTCAACCATGAGGGCGTGCTCGAATATGCATTCAACCAATTTTCCAGAGAACGCATCCTCTTCGGGTCCGATGCTCCGATTGCTTTTTTGAGGGGCAAATCCGTGGAGATCAACAACCAGTATGCCTATCTGATGGGCGAGGATTATGAGATCGGCACATCCATACATGACAGCGATGGGGCCGTGGATTTTACGTTTTTCTTCTATGAGCAACTCCGCGGTATTAAGCTCGCCGCCCAACGTGCCGGAATGACTGATGAAGATATTCAAAATATGTTTTTTAACAACGCCTACCGTCTGTTCCGTCGTATCGCCCAAGATAATTATGGAGGAAAAGATGATGAATTCTGACTATCCCAAAGCCGGACTGCTGCCGTTCTACCTGAAGCTCTACGATGACCTTGTACCCGAACGCCGAGCCGGGTTCAACGGCTTCGTCGACAAAATCGCTTCCAGACTAGAAACCGAAGGAATAGGGATCGATACGGCGCCGGTCTGTCGTGTCGCCGCCGAGTTTGAGGCGGCAGTCGAGCGATTCGAAAACTCCGGAGTCGATGCTGTCATTACCCTGCACTTGGCCTATTCACCGTCGCTGGAAGCGATCGAAGCCGTCTGCCGGACAAAACTCCCCCTGATCCTTCTCGATACTACAATGGACGCGGATTTCGGGCCCGGCGTATCGGCCGAGCGCATCATGTACAATCACGGCGTTCATGGTGTAATGGACCTTGCTTCCGTTCTCCGGCGGCGGGGAAGGGCGTTTGAGATCGTTGCCGGGCATAGTGATGATCCTCAAACCATCACCCGCACCGCCGGGCTTGTGCGCGCTGCGCTGGCAGCTAAACACTTCCACAATTGCAGCGTTCTGCGGGTCGGCAGCGCTTTTGAGGGGATGGGGGATTTTTCAGTGGATGAAAGTTTGCTGAAAAAACGATTCGGGATCGAGGTGACGCAAAAGGATTTAAGCGATCTTGATGA
>PUNP01000275.1 GCA_003551785.1 Candidatus Brocadiaceae bacterium
ATAAAGATCGAAATAACCAATGCTATCACCCCGAGTCTTTCTGCTTATAATTCGCGACCATACTGCAAAGTACTTGGTGACGATCTCACGTTTGATCCGAGAGTGTTCAGGGCATTCTCCAAAAAAATTTTTTGGCATGCAATAACTCCTCTTTCCTAACCTGAATTTTACCGTTTAAAAATAGGTAGTTCAATTCCGAATACTTATGACACTTCTGTGTTACATTTTCGCAGATTGACTGTAGCGATAAATTTTCTTTCGGAGAGAAAATTTGCCACATTCCATACTTCTTTGGGTGTTAATAAGTTTCTGAGCTTCGTTTGGACGGCAGCCTTACTTTAGTGGTGCTCAAATCTTTTATAAGCCGGTGTAATGATCATCGAGTATTGATGAGTTTTTAGTTACTTTCTGAATATTCCAGAATGAAAAAATAAGTCGATATAACACAAGAAGATAAATCTTTTATTTATTTGGATTGATATATGACAGAAAAAGAAATTGCTTGTACCAAAACATCCCAAGTGAGCAGTTTTTTTTTGTGATGGATCATACGATGACAATTGCTACAAACAAGTTTTGTATTTGTAAGAGCTTGATCAATATGCTGTTTTATGCCTGACAATTTATTCAGATAAATCGGTCTCAAATGATGAATCTCAATATATTCCGGCCTCAGTGAAGGATATGCATTATCAAAACAAAATCTGCAAGCTTCACAATAAATATTTTCGTTCTTTTTTTTAAATCTCTCTATTGCTTCTCTTTTTAAGCGTTGGCTTCTTTTCCTTTTTTCAACTGTTACCCAGGACCATGCACCTTCTTCAATAACCAGATTAGAATGGTCAGCACGAGTGTTGCTCGAGATTTGTTTCTTGTTAAAACCTTGTCGGCGCATTTCATAAAGTGCGTCTTCATTGGCAGAAATGAATTCTCTGCCTTTATGGGTCAATCTCCAAGACCCATCATTCCTGTAGTTGGCTAGTTTTTGCCTCTGAAGAGTGTTGTGACTCTTAAGATTTCGGACTTTTTGAGAGAAGTAAGTGTCCTGCCTTCCAGGAATAAGGTGTGCGTCATGTCCCATTGGTTGTAGTAGCTCATTAAGTTTTTTTATCAACTCAGAAGTTTTAGTTTCTTTTTTTTCCTCCAAGATTAGCAGTGCTGGTAGTACGAGTTCATTTTCTGAGTAATTCGTTTTATGTCGAGATGTTATTGTTTCTAAAGTTAATTCCGCCTGCATAAAATACCCTTTCTTTACTGTTGTATAACTTGTCTATTGCCATATTTTTAATGTCTATATTCGAAACTTGATTTCAAAATTGATTACATAATCAAGTTCGTAGGATTTCATCTCGTAGTATTCGTAAAGGATAGCATCGATGCAATCACAAAATTCTTTAGATTTAGAAGGAAAGAATGTTTGTATAGCAGTTTCTTTCCCCCCCTTATGGCGCCGCCTCCTTATCTCACTGTTTTCTTTGAGGCTATGCATCATTGTTTTGCCGTACGATATAAGTTTGTTCCGGAGTTCTGCCGACATTTGTTCAATGTTAATTGGAAAACTTGTTATATCTTCTGGGTGCAGATGATGAAAAGAACCAAATACCGTGTAGAAGAACCACCATAGCCCACTATTTAAAACTGCTATCGCCACATCTAGCACTGTCTTGTCGTCAAAAGCAATTGTCGATTCAGTACTTGAAGTGATTTGATGTCCATTTTGATTGCATACTGGCTGATAATTAGTTATTATCCGCCAGTAGAGTCCTCCGGTATTGCGAAAATATAAAATATAGGGGCTTTGTCGGGTAGTAGCTATATAATCTCCTAAACTTCTACTCTCTTGAAAGATTTTGTTCAGTATCCCTAATTCCAGATCATTACCGATCTTAGGAATAACATTCCGCTGTAATTGATATCGGAAGTCCCCAAAGCAAGAATATCTAAGTGTTGGGAAAAGCCAAGGGCGTTCCTCAGTGTACCATTTTCTAAAAGTAGTAGTAAAAGTTTTACCGCTAATCTTCCGAGTGATGCATATTGAAAGAGGGATATTAACTCCAGAAAAAAGGGTGGCTGGCCTCCAGCAAAAGTGGGAGAACCATTGTGCCATTCCAGTGTTATTGGTGTCAAGCATCGAAATAAGTGGAGCCATCCTTTTGGTACAGAAGGCACTGTAAGGCAATATGAAACTAAAACATCCATCTGGGTAAACTAATCCCATTGAACGTTCGACAACAAAGGCATATAGATTGCCACATGATATAGTGCTATACTTATTACCCCTTCCTAAGTATTTGGTCTTTAAATTTGAGTATTCTACATAAGGCGGATTGCCTATGATAACACTAAACCCGCTGTTTTTCATGATGCCGTAGAATTCGATGAACCAGTGGAAGGGCTTGTGAGAATCGAGAAAGGTTTGGTATTGCTTTGTGTTTTTCGGATCAATACAGTAATCCTGAGCGAGGTACTGGTTGAGCCTGGCGTTGAGGGCATCCAGTTTTTCGCTCAGTCTGGCCTTGGCCGAAGGCTGGCTGTCATCCTCGTCCAACTGCGCTTGCCGAAACAGGTTGTAGCAGCGATCGCACTCCTCGGCCTGCTCGATAATTTCCGGCAGAACCGTGGAGTAGGCCAGCAGGTCGCCTCGCATCGCCTCCTTCATCGCTTCCATACTAGCGAACCCGACAAGCGTATTGCCGGCGCGGATATTGAAGTCGATGTCGGGCAGCGGCTCAAACGGCGTTTCGTCCTCGACCTGAGCGGCGAGCTTTAGGAAAAGGCGGAGTTTGCAGATTTCCACGGCTTCTTTCATGATGTCCACGCCGTAAAGATTGTGGATAATAATCGACTTGTAAATGAAATATTTAGGTGACGGATGGCGGCCGATTTCCTGGCGGATGGAACGGAAGAAGCGACTGTAATTGGCATGGGCTTTCGAATCCCGCCATTCTTCGAGGAACTTATCCATACGGTCGAGGCAGGCTTCATACAACGGTTCGAGGATATTGAGAGCGGCGAAAAGGAAGGCGCCGGAACCGCAGGCTGGATCGAGGACGGTGATGCCGGGTTTGACTTCATCTCTGGAGTTTTGCGGCAGTCGGCCGGCGATCGCTACCCAGAAGGCATTGAGCAGGTCGGGGCTTTCACAGCGTTCGATTACATCCTGAGCGAACTGACGGATATCGCAGTTATAAGTAATCAGGTCGTTGATTGAAAAAGACTCGGGTCTCTGCCCCGAACTCCGCCGGGGCGTTGTGAACTCCCCGGCCCCCTCGGTTTGGTTCTGCGAACTCCGCAAATCTTCTGAATTCGCGCACTTCGCGGAACGGTCGTTTCCGACTGAAATCGAGCGGCCAACTGTGGCGGAACCGGAGGC
>PUNP01000332.1 GCA_003551785.1 Candidatus Brocadiaceae bacterium
CAGAGCTGTCGCTAAGAGGCGGTAAAAACCGCGGCCGGAAGATACGGCCGCGTAAAAAATCAAAGACCAGAAGGATACAGTATGATCCTTCTGTTATCAGAATCAATAGCATCTGAAAGTCATCTTTGATCTTATCCTGAAATTCCGTAAAAAGCTCTTTCATCGCTGCTACGGTAATTACATCGGGTTTGGCCATAATATCACCTCCTTGAACCTTTAATGTTTTTATATGTGTTTGAAAAACATATTTGCAAAGCACCGCTATTGGGGTGCTCCGGCGTTCATTTCCGAGGCCAGCAGATTAAGCTGGATGTCAGGCTCTATATACATCAGCCTGAGATATTTGGTAAACTGTGATAACATAAGCCCGGCTCCTATATTAGCGCAGTAGATAGTGCTCTTTGCAGTGCACCTGTCCTGATAGGCCTGATCTGAGCTAAACAGCGTCTGGGGATAATAATCTCTGCTTTGACTGTCGCAGGCGGTAATTATCCGCAGGGACTCAGCGCTCATGCGACTGTCGCAGAAAAAATGCACATGGTCTTTTTCCGCCTGCCATATATGACGGCGGGTTGACATGTCATCAACGCAGCAGAAAATCTCTGTTCCCAGATCCATAGTGCGTCTGAACCGTTCGTTTAACATCTGGATTTTAACGCCCGGGTTCATCTGCCTGCACATATCAGCGGTGGCGTTGACCTTGAGCCTGTCAAGGTCGCTTTGGATATAGCCCTGAGTAGCCAGATTCACCGTATCTACACGGTCGTGATCGATAATCTGAATTTCCGGAACACCTATGGCGGTAAGTTGAAGCGCAACCTGTCTGCCTATTGAGCCTACGCCTATAACAGTTGCCTTACAGTCAATTATCCGCTGACGCGGTACTATCTCTTGTTGTCTTAAGAATCTGTCAGTCATAGAGTACCTCACTTTCTTCGTTCCAGAACTGGTTCCTTACGGCCAGCTCATCCATAAAAAGCTCTCTTTCGGCAGGGCCCAGCTTATCTATTTCATCGAGCAGATCGTCACAGTCCAGCGATAAAAAATCGTCTGTGCCGTCCACTGCCGGTTCACTGTCAACGGATTTGCTCTGGTCTTTATCACCGGCTGGGCCGAATGTTAACTGCTCTTCAAAGACATTGTCTTTGTACTGACGTTTCCATGCATCAAAATCAGGCGCCTGAAATTCCACATCGTAATCAATACGAACAGGCAGCTGAATTGCTCCGCCCGGTCCTGCCTTAAAGCGAAGCCTGGCATAACAGCTGTCATTTTGAGCAAGTATAAAGAGAACCGACCAATCGCATCCGCCGAACACACGATCAAATGTCTTTTCATCCGTATGGCTGGGCTGGGGACAGTCGCACGGATGGCTATGGCACCAGACTCTGGCGAATTGTTCCGGCTTTCTGCCAAGGTCTACCTGCCGCTCAAAAAATCCAGAGACAGCTTCATCATCAAAACATACACTGACACAGCTTACCCGCTGTTTTACCAGCACGATATCCGTTATCAGCAGAAGGTCGTCGGGTTTTGTTATTGCGAAGCCGCCGACCTCATTGTCGGTTATGTCCCGCATGAACAGCAGCTTCGACCACGCCGTCGGGCTGAACCGAAGGATGGGTTTGTCGTTGTTGTAATGTCTTTTGTGTTTGTTCTTCATTTTCGTTGTCCTTTCTTTGTTGAATACATTCATGACAGATTCGTTCTTCGCTGAGACAGCTGCCGCAATATATCTGACTGCAATCAGCACATTCGGTGGTACACGGCAGGCACAGTATTTTCCCGCAGTCGGGGCATTCGACAACACAGCCGTGGCATACAGCCAGATCACAACTGCTGCAATACAAAATACAGTTAGGACAGTAATCGCGGTCGCATCCCTCACAATAATAGGTTTCTTCATCGCATATGTTACAGCCGCAGTCATAACAGGGTACACCGCACCACTCGCTCAGAGGCACATACGGACTGTCGGGGTTATAGGTATTGAGGATGTTCTCGACTATAGAGAAAAAGTCGAACAAACGACCCTGCTGCAGCGCCCTGGTTATACTTACATATCCGTCGCCTTCACAGAGTCTGTCACAGCTTACATGCGGATGAGTTACATCAGGATTAGGCGCAGCCGGGTTTGGATCTAAGGCTATTACACGATACGGCGATTCGTTGTATAACCTGGGTATATCTTCGATAAACAGCTTTATCTCAAACGGACCAAGCTCAATACCGTCCAGTACAACCGGCCGGGATATCACAGAGATACTCCGGGCGTTAAAATCAGACTTAAAGCCGCAAAACTCCCTGTCCATCTGCCTGAGTTCCTCGACAAGATCAGAAGGTTTAGCCGGACAACGGCTGCTGTCGGCTGTGATGTTTTTAAGCTGTGCCGCCGAATAAGAAATGTCAGTGATACCGATGCTTAACCTTGATTTGACCTTCTGGGCCGACAGATACCAGCCTCTGTTGATAGCTGCTTTTAATAATGCTGAATTGTGTGTAATCTGTGAACATTTATCAGACAGTTTCTCTACACTGTCTTTGACATTGACAAGCCGCTGTTTTTCCAGCAGTTTAAGGTTGTCCAGCAGCAGGTTAGCAAGTTTTGTCAGATTCTTTATCGCTTCCATAAAAAAAACTCCCTTGCAAAAACAAAGGCCTCTGCCTATACTGTTACATACAGACAGAGGCCGCAGGGTTAACAGATACCTAACAGACGGTTATTGCCGACAGACAGAAAACGAGCCGTCGATCTTGACCGGGGTTATCGTAACTCTGTCACCGTCCTGCAGGACATAGTCCTTGCTGACGGGTTGACGATTTACCCGGATAAGATGATCTGCCGCTTCCTGGTCAGGCATCTTATCGTGGAAAAGTTTATCGATGGTCGTACCTTCTTCGATGTTGGTGTAGTCGGCATAGCCGCCTCCGAAATTATTGATGAACAATATCCTCATTTCAAATTCCTTTCAATAGTTGGTTGTCAGTTTACTTTGTTTAAGAGTGTGTCGCAGTCTTTTGATAGAGCTAACCGGGCGGACTGCGCGCAGAATTGGTGCGTATTTTCATAGCTTTCCTTTCAATTGAGTTTTAATAAGATGTGTGCAAACGCCGGCAGAGCGTGTGTATACTAACTGGCTCTTTTGCCTTGGGCGGCGTTTTCAAGGTCGATTATGCATTGGGTTTGTGAATTGCTGCTTCATCCGGTCTTTTTCTTTGAAGCCAGCTGCCGGCACCTTTTGCAGGGCTTTTTGGCGCATCTGGAGTAGTTAACGGGAATGCAGTTGTCGGCTCTTATTTTACCGCATAACGAGCTAGCTATATTATCCGCTGTTGTCTGTGGTAAGACCAAAAGACAGTCCTTTCCAGC
>PUNP01000367.1 GCA_003551785.1 Candidatus Brocadiaceae bacterium
ATAGTGTTTCAGCTTTTTTACGTTTTCATGAAAATAGGTGTTTTTACGTTCGGCAGCGGCTATGCCATGCTGGCGCTTGCGGAAAAAGAGCTGGTTCAGATTAACCAATGGCTGACACCTGATCAATTCTCTGACGCTGTAGCGCTGTCGGAGGTTACTCCCGGCCCGATTATGGTTAACCTCGCTACTTTTGTGGGGATCAAGCAGCACGGGATTCCCGGCGCTGTGATGGCGACACTTGGTCTTATTACACCTCCCATTATTGCTATCATCATCATCACAAAATTCTACATGGACTACCGTGATCATCCTACCGTAGAAAAATTATTTAACGGACTCCGCCCGGCGATAGTCGGTCTGATAATCACTGTGATAATCAAGCTTTGGGGGACGGGTGTAACGGATTACAGGGGGGTTCTTGTCGCCGCCGGGGTGGTCGCCTCCGTCACCATTGGTTTGCATCCTATTTTAGCGGTGGTGGGCGGCGGGGTGGCCGGATTGCTTTTCTGGTAACTTGAATCGATTTACCACAGAGGATCACAGCGTGAATCGCTCGGTATGTATTCGACGGCGCGGGATGTCCAGCGCCCTGAGCTCGCCTGTAACGGTGTCCATCATAGGCGGCGGGCCGCAAAGATATACATCCGCTTTATCAAGAAGTTCTCCAGCACAGGCCTTGATTATATTCCTGTCGATAAAGCCGGTGTAACCTTTCCATTCATCGGAGGGGGAACTGAGTACGTGAGTAACGGTTACGTTTTCAGGCATTTCCTGCAGTTCTTCCCGCCTGATTATATCTTTTTCGTTTTTATTGGCAAATATCAGCACGCAAGGCCGTCTGTCGTTTGTGTCCCGCAGATAGCGCAGCATACTCAGGATGGGAGTGATGCCTACACCACCGGCGATGAGTATAAGGCTTTCAGGTGAATCGAGCAGGAAACTGAAACGACCAAATGGCCCGTCGACAAGCGCCTGATCACCGGGACGGGTTTGCGCGATAGTATCGGTGAAATCTCCGGATTCTTTAATAGTAACATTAAGCGGAGGGCTGTGAGTGGGGGAAGAAGAGAGTGTGAAGGGGTGCTCTTCGCTCTGCCGGCCCGGTCGGTTGAGCCGCAGGAAGACGAACTGGCCGGGACGGTAATGCGGCGCTTTGTCACCTTCAGGCTGCAATGCCAGCGTATAGGTATCATGTGTTTCCGGGCTCACTGAGGTTACTTTCCAGCGGCTCCGTCCCCAAAATATCACGTAAATATTGCGGTAGAGGTAGATTCCAGCTGCTGCGATAAACAATCCCCAAAAATAACCCCGCATCGGGCCGGACATCGTTTGTCCTTGCCGGAGTCCATGTGCAAATCCCAGAACAAGCACGCACATTGTCGAGAATTTATGTTTTATTCGCCAATGCTGGTAGTCCAGTCCGATTTTTCGGATAAAAATCGCAAAAAAGACGACTGCCAGCAGCAGTGCCAAAGCCAGGATTCCGCCATAAACACCGCGAAGCACACCAAACGCCCTGTCCCACCCCATACGTCGATAGGACAGCAGTAAAAACAGGGGGTGCACAAGCAGCATTAAAACCGCCAGAATACCCATCCATTTGTGGAACCGCATAGCCGAGTCGAGACCCCAGGGACGGTCGACTAATCGGATGCGGGAACCCAGAGCGACCTGAAGTGCCAGGATGGTAAATCCGGTAAACCCCAGTACTCTCGCCAGGTCATTCAGATTGCTTACCCCACCCGGGCGGGTCAGATAGGACAGTAAGAGCGGAAGCGCGGTCAAGAGGATATATAGACAAAGCAGCAGGTAAGAAAACCAAGTTTTTTCATACCATTTAGGGTGTGTATTTAATTTTAGCGTATTATTATTTGCATGCATTTGAAATCCATCACCGAATGAATCGTAAAAGGGCAAGGCAGAGATGCATCGCAGCATATGGGATATGCCTTGCTTCAGTTCATCCTGGTAACTGATCAATCTACTGCTTAAAAGATATTCCCATGTATCATAGCGCGCAATTTACCCTTTCCGCCGGATATTATTCGGGTCAGTTTACCGGGCACAAGTGTGCGGCGTATCAGTTTATCGGTTCCGGATCACAAACGTGTTCGGCGCTGTTGGCCACACGCCCGCAGGTTTTGCAGATATATTTGGGGTTATCCGAACGAGATTTCACTTTTTCCAGATCGATATGACACGGACAGCATGTTACAGCACACATTTTTTCGGTATGTTCATCGCAGCAATTCATAATTACCTCCTCAACCTTTGATTATTGTTAGGTCTGCCAGTCCCGAGACGTTATGCAGTCATTCCGGGACTGAAAAATAAATTCTACGGGTATTATATGATAAATTGCTTTTATTGTCAATCGCTGAAGGCTTGAGGAATTTGCGCTGTAAGGTTTTGTGCGTATCGGCGATCCCGGGATTCCATGTCCTTTCAGAACATTCCACCCCGGGCTATTATGTAATGCCTTTATAAGGCAATATGGATTTTCATTTTTTATATTTTTTTCGTAGGGAGTTATCTGTTTTCTTGCACGCGTAAACTTCTTTCTTTAGAATATCCATTATACTTTGTCCGTGGAAAGTACCACAAGGTTTTGCAAGTCCTTAACAATATTCTACTTACTTTACATTTCAAATCACAGGCAATGGCAGACTTTGCTCTTAAATCAAATTATGAACCGGCCGGTGACCAGCCGAAAGCCATAGAGCGGCTCACTCAGGGGTTCAGAAGTGGGAAAAGGCTTCAAACTCTTTTAGGCGCCACCGGTACCGGAAAAACTTTCACTATGGCGCATGTGATTAAGAATCTGCAGCGTCCGGCATTGATCATGAGCCATAATAAGACGTTAGCCGCGCAGCTTTACAGCGAATTTAAGCTGTATTTCCCCGAAAACGCCGTCGGATATTTTGTGAGTTATTATGATTATTATCAGCCGGAAGCGTATGTCCCCAGCCGCGACCTGTTTATTGAAAAAGATGCCTCCATAAATCAGGATATAGACCGTCTTAGACTGGCGGCCACGACCCGGCTGCTTGAACGTGAGGATGTGATCATTATTGCAAGTATATCATGTATCTACGGTATAGGGAAACCGGAGGATTATCGACAGATGTATCTTAAAGTAGAGCTGGATACTGAAAATGAAAGGGATGTTATACTTGAAAGGCTGGTGGAGCTTCAATATACCCGAAGCGATGCCGAGCTGCGTCGCGGGACGTTCAGGGCCAGAGGCGATGTCGTTGAGGTCTATCCTGCTTATGAGGAAATAGCATGTCGTATTGAATTTTTTGGTGATTATATTGACAAGCTCAGCGTTATTGATCCTCTAAGTGGAAAACCGCTGGAGGCTGCCGA
>PUNP01000006.1 GCA_003551785.1 Candidatus Brocadiaceae bacterium
AGCATTGCCGGTGCAGATGAAATATATCGCGTCTTCGGTCCCCAGGCGGTAGCGGCCGTTGCTTTCGGAACGGATACTATCGCCCCCGTGGATTTTATCGCCGGTCCCGGCAATATCTATGTAGCAACCGCTAAAAAAACAGTTTTTGGGAAGGTGGGCATTGATATGATAGCCGGGCCCAGCGAGGTGGTTGTGGTCGCTGATTCGTCGGCAGATCCCGTATCGACCGCTGCCGAACTGCTCTCGCAGGCCGAGCATACCGACGGCAGTGCGGTGCTGATAACCGACTCCGCATCACTGGCCGAACAAACCGCGGATCAACTGTCAGAGCAGGTATCCGAATTCGTAAAACGCCCGGCGATTGAACATTGCCTCCGCCAATACGGATGCCTCATCATCTGCCGCCGTCGCGATGAATGCATCAAGATATGCAACCGCATGGCGCCCGAACATCTTGTCATCATGAGCGACTCCGCCGACGCCATCTCGGCTCAGATACGCCATGCCGGAGCTATTTTCCTAGGGCACCACACGCCTGTGGCTGCCGGAGACTATATCGCCGGCCCGTCACACACCCTCCCAACCGGTGCGACGGCACGCTTCGCCGGCGGGTTGACCGCCAATCACTTTTTGAAGTCCACCAGCCTCAACGAATATTCCCGGTCTGCGCTGGAAGTTGATGCCGAAAACCTTTGTCTCATGGCGGAATCCGAAGGACTGCCCGCTCATGCTGAATCCGCAAGGAAAAGGCTTTATAAGCATTGACTTGAGAGATTTATCGCTTTGTGATACAAAAATGAAAGACTTTAGTGAAATGTAATAAAATGCCCAAAAATATCTTAGGGCGTTTTTGTACCCCTAAAAAAACGTAAACATTAAGCTTGTTCGTAATCTTTCTCTAAAAAAAAATTTCGCGTATTCTGTGGGTACTGGTTGACTTTAGAAACTCTTAAAAAAGAGGATAACACCAGGAGCTTGGCCGAAAATCGCACAATAGCCAAGACGCTACGATCTACCGCGCTCTTTCAGGGCGCAGCGACAAAGTCGCCTGCCGGAGCCGCAAAGAAGAAATGGCCCATCAGAATGTCTGCGGCAGGGCCGGGCGGCGGTGGCTCATCTGCTGCGTTGCCGTTCGGCGCCGATCTGTCAAGGTCTCTGGTTTCTCACTGCAACTTGCATCTAAACCACCGGCGGTCCGGCTGAATCCACAAAAACAAGTGGAAATATCCACTAACGAAAAGCATGAAATTAACAGGCAAAAAAAACATAATTGGGATTTTTTTAATCAGGAGGCAGCAGCAAAATGGCAACTCGGACAATTTCAACGGGAGAGGCATTGCGTTTCGGATGGAAGACGATGAAAAACAACCTGGGATTCTTCATTATCCTGCTGCTGGCCTCCGGTATTTTGCAGAACGCAGCGGATATACTTTCTCGTCTTATCAGAGAACCAGCCGCCGATTATCTCTTCCAGTTGGCCGGAGCAGCATTATCAACAGTAGTCTCGATAGGATTAATAAAGGTATCGCTTAAATTCTGTGATAACCGTCCGGGAGAATTACGTGACCTACTGGTACATTACAGATTTTTTTTCAAATTTCTCACAGGCTATATACTTTACGGTTTAATCGTTTTGGCAGGGCTCCTTTTATTCATTGTACCCGGAATTATATGGTCGATCAAATTTTTCTTTTTCGATTATTTCGTAATTGATAGGGATTATGGCCCGATAAAAGCGCTCAAGGCAAGTTCTGAGATAACGCGCGGCGTAAAGTTGGATTTATTCGGCTTCTTTATTGTGCTGGTGGGCATCAATATCCTCGGACTGCTCTTTCTGGTTGTCGGCCTGTTTGCCACAGTCCCGACGTCTATGGTCGCTACCGCCTTTGTCTATCGCCAATTGGCCTCCGGAACGGAAATAAGCGGGAAAAGCAACGGGATCGAAACGCCGGACATCCCCAACAGAGAGACCTCATGGAAAGCCCCAAAATTCGATTAACCCGCAATTATCTGCGACCGTCCTTCCTTACGTCGGGGGTATAATGTATGGGCCGGCCGCCCCTCTGATCAAGATCCACAACCCTGTCAGCCAGGCCGGTCGCTCCAATTAACGGCAGTCCACTATCGCGGCTTCGAATCAGATAATTTTCGCGACGGAAGGAAACATCGGGGGCGAATTCCAACTTTAATCCCAACCCGGGCAACTCACATGCGGTACCAATGGCTGCAGGCGCCCTCTTTCATCCAGGTGCGTCATGGCCAGAAGAATATCACGCTTGCCGCTGTTATCAAGGTCAACCAGTGAAAAATCGGCACCAAAAGAAAGGTGTAGTGAATCACTGTTTATATCAGGCAACCGAACACCTCTAACGGGAAAATCCAAGTCCAGAAGCCCGTCACGGTCCAAATCAACAGCGGTGGCATCACGCATATCAAAATCCTCAGGACCTGAATACTTATGGCACGAAGAAAGAGTTATCATCAATCCAAAGGACGCTCTTCTTCGGGTATTTCGACCACGAAGACGCCCGGATGGCCGTCAAAACGAGAACCAAAACCACCGTTATCCAAAAGCACGAGGAAAGCTCCGCAGTCGGAAATGTTCAGTCCATAAACCCCAGAACCACAGTCGTAACCGTAATGGCGCAGGAAATGTTCTTTAAGGAACCCAATCGTTTTAATTGAGTTATTTTTGATATCATACTGTTTGATTGCCAGTGTGTCTCTACGGCGAGGTGCCCAATACACATAGCGACCCTCCGGACAGATAGCGGTCTGAACAGTATTTCCACCGGCGTGCCCGACCACCTCAACTTCCGGGCCCTCGTCCCAATCGGGGCGGAACCGGATAAAGGTACTGCCAAGCATGCTGTAATACCAACCATCTTTTGCCATGGGGTTGGAATGCAGGCGGTTTTGGGATCTTGTGCCGGTAATAGGATGTTCAGGCACCTTAACTTCATGTAGTTTAAAACGGTTAAGCTCGGGATCGAAACTGATAAAATGGGGGGTATCTCCACTGCGTTCCACACCCCAGAAATGTCCGGTCTCCGGATCAAGGAACATCGAGCGTGCATGCCATTTCCAGCCATTGGGCGGTGAACCGGCATAGCGAACCCTTTTTTCCTTAACATCCCAACTCAGCATAGTGGTATCAAGATGGCCGGTGGCCAGGAATATCCCCCTTTCGGGATCAAGTACATGTGAAGGTAATTCCTGCCCTGTGAGCGGAACGCCCCAGTTTTTTGATTCCCCGGTATGGATATTATAGCTCAGAAGCCAAGCTCCCCGATACCCCTCCTCATACCATTCTTCAGTCGGCTTCGGCCCCCGATGCGTTGCAGCCCAGAGCGTGCCGTCCGGCATAAT
>PUNP01000504.1 GCA_003551785.1 Candidatus Brocadiaceae bacterium
TGACAAGAGCAAGTATGCTGAAAGACCCGATAATCGACAGAATGCGTCTCTGATTGAAAAAAAATGATATTCCTGTTATCATAAATACCGTAAGTCCTCAATTAACCGTGCCGCATCATTACCGGATCTCCGTCTTTTTTGGATCTTGAGTTTGTTCAAACGAATCGTAATCACCTATAGTAAATGGAGATACCAGTTGATGGTTGTTAGTTGCTGGTAGGTTTCAAGGTTGTCTTTTTTTTTACCAACAACCAGCAACCAGAAACAAGCTACTCTGTTCGCGATGATTTTTGATGCCAAAACCTTTTTGATCATTAAAACATCCGCAAAGTTGAAGGACCGCCATATTGCGAATACACTGACATCATGCATCTGTAGTTTTTCAGGAGTTTAAGTGCTTATGACTTTCATGCCGATAGATTACTTAGAAGATTGGGAAAAGCGCCTTGACCGTCAGGATGCGTTTTGGGCCGGAGAAGTTATCGACCGGCCCGTCGTTAACCTGACTACAGGGTGCAGTAATGATAATTACCCCAAACCGACTGAAAAGAAATGGGATACGCTTGGTGAGAGGTGGTGGGATACTGATTACATCGTCGAGAATGCACTCCATTCCGTAATGAATCAAAAGTATTACGGCGATAGTTTACCCAAATTCATGCCCAATCTCGGCCCTGAAATTTTCAGCGGTTTTTTCGGTACCGAACTGCATTACGGCGAGAGTACCGCCTGGTCGGAACCTAATCTCTTAGACTGGGAAGATGTCAATAATATACAGTTTTCCTGGGATAAAAAACACCTCAAAAAGATAGAGGAAATGACGGATGCACTACTGGAGGCCGGCAGAGGTAAATTTTATACCGGCATTACAGACCTGCACCCCGGCGGGGATGCCGTAGCGGCCTTTCGTGATCCGTCAAGACTCGCAATGGATATGATCGAATGTCCGGATCGCGTTAAAAATCTTTTAGATTACGTTACGGATGTTTTTTATGATGTTTACGACCATTTCGCTGGGCGTTTGCTTCAGGCCGGTCAGGCCATTACTACATGGGCAGTCATGGTTTCAAGAAAAAAATGGTATATACCCGGTAACGACTTTTCATGCATGATTTCCAATGATATGTTCAGAGATATATTTCTGCCGGGGATCGAAGCCGAATGTCAACATCTGGAAGCCTCAATTTATCATTTAGACGGGCCCGATGCGCTGCGACATCTCGACAGTTTGCTGGAAATAGATGAACTTAATGCGATTCAATGGGTTTTCGGAGCAGGGAGCGGGCCGGCCTCCAAATGGATGGAAGTGTATAAAAAATGCCAGGAAGCCGGCAAAGGAATCGAAATAAACATGGCACCCGGTGAACTTGATCTATTCTTTGATGAATTGAAACCTGAGGGGGTCTGGGCCAATATTGGAAGAGTCCCTGACGAAGATACCGCTATGGCAATTATTAAAAAACTGAGAACGTGGACCTGATTTTTATTCGAATTAACCAACTGTGTTCAAATTCAGAGAGATTAAATGACAAAAAAGAAACTTGAAACCACAAAGAAACTTGCTGTAAAACAGTTACGCCGACAGATTGACCCGACGGCTTTTGATTTCGATACGACCGAGGAGGTCAAACCGCTGGAAGGCACGATCGGGCAAAAAAGGGCTCTGGAAGCGCTCGAGTCGGGAATGGATATAAAAGCCCCGGGATTTAATATCTATGCCGCCGGCCGCGTCGGCACCGGGCGTAATTCTACAATTATCTCAAGGGTCACTGAACGGGCTAAAAAGCTGCCAACACCAAAAGATTGGTGTTATATTTATAATTTTGATGAACCCGATAAACCACAGGCGGTCAGCCTTGAGCCGGGTAAGGGATGTGAACTCGCAGAAGATATGGAAGACTTGCTCGGGGAATGTAAAGAAGAAATCCCTAAAGCTTTCGAGGGCGAAGAGTATGAACGCCAAAGGAATGAGGTCATGCAGGAGTTTCAAAAACGCCGGGGAGAGCTGATAGATGCTCTGAGAGAGAAAGCCAAAGAATTAGACCATGCTATCCATGTCAGCCCCGCCGGTATCGTAGCGGTCCCCATTGTCGACGGAAAAGAAATTTCGCAGGAGGAATTCTCAAAGTTGGATAAAGAAGTTCAGGAAGACTTGCGAGAAAAAAACAATCGTGTGCAGGAACTTATCGGCGATACCATCACCCAGGCACGAAAGATCGAAAAAGGAGTGAAGGAGAAGGCGGAAGAACTGGACAGGAAGGTCGGACTCTTCGCTGTCGGACACCTCGTTGACCAGCTCAAGGAAAAATATTCCGATGTTGAAAAATTACCTGATTATTTCGAAAAGCTTAAAGACGACATCATCGACAATATCGCCCTTTTCCGCGGTGAGGAGGACTCACAGCATGACCCGATGGGTATTCAGCAGCAGGCCCGCCGTCATGCGTTCAATAAATATAGGGTGAACGTATTAGTGGATAACTCCTCGACCGAAGGAGCTCCGGTTATTGAAGAGCGTAATCCGACATATTACAATCTCTTCGGGCAGATAGAATACGATTCGCAGTTCGGCGGCATGAGTACGGATTTCACCATGATCAAAGCGGGGGCTATGCTCAGGGCTAACGGCGGATATATAACGCTGCAGGTGCTCGACTTGCTCCTGAACCCCTTTGCATGGGAAGGATTGAAACGAACACTTTGCACTGAGCAGGCACAAATCGAAAATATGTGGGAGCAATACCGCCCTATACCGGTAGCCACGCTCGTCCCCGAACCGATACCCATGAATGTAAAAGTCATTTTAGTCGGCAGCCCCATACTCCATGAACTCCTTCACTTTCTTGATAAGGATTTCCGGCGCCTGTTCAAAATTAAGGCCGACTTTGATGTAGAAATGAAAGCGAATAAAACGCATTTCAAAAAATATGCGGCGTTCATCAGCAGCCAATGTCAACAAAACGAAATCCCACAATTCGACAATAATGGAATAGCCAAACTTATCGAGTTCGGATTGAGACTGGCAGGACGTCAGGATAAACTCTCTACTGAATTTATGCAGGTAGCCGACGTTATTATCGAGGCCGCCCAGCATGCCGAAGCTAATAAAAATGGTAAAGTTACCGGCGACGATGTATCACGGGCACTGGAGACCCGCGAAAGAAGATTGCGTATGGTGCAGGATAAACTACAGGATATGATTGTCGACGATGAAATCATTATCGATACCAAAGGAGCGGTGCCGGGACAAATTAACGGTCTCGCTGTGCTCCAGTTAGGCGGGCATAGCTTCGGAAAACCCAGCCGCATAACATGTGTCACTTCAGTCGGCAAAGAAGGTGTAGTCAATATCGAACGTGAAAGTAAAA
>PUNP01000350.1 GCA_003551785.1 Candidatus Brocadiaceae bacterium
AAGATTTGATGTTTTGCGAAATCGCTTGATTATCGAAAGCCCCAAAGCAAGAGTATTTCATGTTAACATTGATTCAGGCGAACTTATAGGCATTACACGCCTGAAAGACGTCATCACCGCCCCCCCGGCTGCTGACAATGAAAACATCTACCTGCACACTTTTCGCGGTTTAGTCGTTATAAATGCTCATTCAGGAACCATTAAGCGCCGTTTGCCCCTGAGGATACCTCTAAATATAAAACCGCTCCCCCTCAACGGCTCACTTGTCGCCGGGTCAGCAACCGGTGTCGTTGTCAATTTAGACATTGACTCCGGTGCCCCATTATGGACTAACACTGTATATGGGGGCGCTTTAGAGCCGATAGCCATCGACAACAACATTTTAGCCATCACAAGCAACCGGCGCCTGATAGTAGTTGACCCTGATAACGGGAGAGTGCTGCGTTACTGGCAACCTCGTCCCCCTACCCCGATATCTTCCGGGCCAACGATAAATAAAGGAAAGATTTTTTTAGGCATGCAGGATGGTTTCCTTAAATGCCTGGCTGCTAAACCCGATGCCAAAACTTTAAATTTGGAATGGAGATTCCCTACCGGCTCCGCTATTACCGTCCCTCCCGTCTTTTTAGACGAGGATATGCTCTTGATAAATACCAGAGGTGCTGAAGCTATTCTCATCCGCCTTACCCCTGAACCGCAAGAAGTATGGTCGCATACGGACTCAAAAAAATTCCTCGGTGCCGGAGAGAGAGGACTCTACTTCATCTCAACAGGTAATGCATTGCTGAGGTTAGACCCAACCTCCGGGGAAGAAGAAATGCGAATCCCGCTCACTGAGGAAATCATCGCCCTTTCGGGCAATGGAGACAATTTCACCATCAGTCTCGCTTCACCAAATGGTGTAATTTTAGGCATTGATGAGTCCCCGATGTGAGATGATCATTCATGCCAAAACCTTTACGGTCATCAAAACATTCGCAAAGTTGAATGATCACATGAAATGTTATGCACTGTTACCCTAAATACCGCTGTTGATAAAGTACTGTCGGTTAAGAAACTCCAGCCCGGCCGTCACATGAAAGCTGACATCATCAGCATTTCACCGGCCGGCAAAGGCATTAATGTTGCCAGAGGCAGCGCCAAAATGGAACTCAATGCCGTCTGCTGCGGGTTTGTAGGGAAGAATCAATACCAACTTTTCAACAGTTCCCTCAAAGCTGACGGCTTAAGCTGCTCACTCACACCCTGCTCGCAGGACACGCGCACCAATACGTCGATCCGCGATATATCAACTAACCTTACTACACATATAAGGGAACCGGGCTTCAATATTTCTCCCCATGAATTCAGAGCGTTCAGAAATGATTTGATCAAAGTTCTAAATGAAAAGAAATTTCACGCTATCGCCATCTGCGGGAGTCTCCCGGGTGGGATTACTAACGCTCAGCTGTCCGATTTGATTTCTGAAACTTCCCCCTATGTCAACAAAATCATTCTTGATATCAATACTGAAAACCCTCTTGAAATCCTTCACAATGGGTTAGTAGATACCATAAAACCCAACCTCCCAGAACTGCAGGGTATTTTAGGAGAAACTCTCAATGCCGAACAAGCTCCATTTGCAGCAAGAGAACTTTTATCGCACGTCAATACCGTATTATTAACCGTCGGAGAAAAAGGGGCATTTCTGATTAACAATCAAGGGATATGGAAAGCTTCATGCAGCGGAGCGGCCGCTGAAGTGAGAAACACCGTTGGCTGCGGCGATGCTTTTCTGGCGGGCATGCTTGCCGCAGGGCAAAAAGGATACGACTTCGCTAAAAGCTTAAAATATGCGGTAGCAGCCGCTACCGCTTCCGCCTGTTCAACTGAAACAGCTGGTTATGATTCCGAAAGTATTGAAAAATGGATGGGGAAAACATCAGTCATTAAGCTAGGAGCGTGGCCGAAAAGGCAATAATGGGCAAATGCCGCAGCTTTAAGTGCAACCGCGCCCCTTCCGGGGCGCATTTATCTTTGTATCTTTTATTATCCCTGGTTAAAACCAGGAGCTACCTAACCTCGCCCCGCTGGGGCGAAAACAGAGACATTGCCCCGGACGGGGCAAAGTACGGTAGCCTCGGGTTTCAACCCGTGGTGATGATTCACACGGATTTTTGCGCCCTGAAAGGGCGCGGTAGATCGATGCGTATTGGCCATTGTGCGCTTTTCGGCCACGCCGTCCATTCCAATAGATTTTATGGATTCAGCCGGAGCGCCGGTGGTTCAGATGCAAGTTGCAGTGAGAAGCCGGACCTTGCCAGGTCGGCGCTGATCTGCAACGCAGCAGATGCGCCGCAGAAGGTAAGTCCTCAGTGAACCATGTAACATCACCACTGTGCCCTGTGCCGCTGGAATGAAAATTTAAGCTTACTGCGCAAACTTACGGCTGTATTTTGCAAAAATGTTTCGCACAATCCTGTCTGAGTCAAGCTATCTTAAACTCACGTTTTTCATTGGATGTCATTATTTCTTCACAACCGCCGCCGGGGATGCTGACCGCCACGTTAAAATCGGCCTTCGACCTCGTTTCCACCGTAAATCTGTCCTTACCGCTGGTGCATTCCATCTCCAGCGCCCCGTAAGGAGTCATTATCACACCTTTCATTACAGGAGTCATATCCGTCATCATCGGCCGGACGGATATACCCTTGGGGGTTTGTCTCGCATTCCAGAGGTGCGCCTGGGCAAAAGGCAGGTTCTGGATCATTTTATTGGAGGTGTAGCCGACTTTTTGCGGCGCCTGACCCGGCTCACTCCATACCGTCTCGTAGAACCTGTGCCAGGCATCAAGATAGCGGTTATCACCGGTGAGCGATGTTGCCAGAAACAGGAAACGAATCATCGCACAACTGACTGTATTGTAGGGTTGCCCCGGTGATGGGAAAGGGGTGTAACTCTCCGGGGAACGTCTCATTTCATTTGGGTCACCCGGATTATCTCCATAAGCATACTGATAGGTCCAGAAATACCGCCCATCAAGTTCCAACTGTGAATCAAGCATAAAGTCAGCGGTACGTTTCACCGCGTTTTCAAGCTGGTCATCGCCCGGACACCGCAACAGATAATCCAGTATCGGATCATTGGCCAGCATCGACATCCACGGTTTGATGATTTCATTAGTGGCGCCGCCGCAGGGAGGCACCGCAGAGCCCTGGTCGGCGTAAGAACCGTCCTGACGCTGACAGGCTGTCACGCGGTCCAAAGCCTCACGCGCCATTTCCAGGTAATCCTCTTTGCCGGTATAATCCCACAAGAAAATGAGGCTTCGGATGCTGGCAGCATCCCTCCCATAACTGCGTCGGGGCCAGTTATGACGGTCAAGCCAG
>PUNP01000466.1 GCA_003551785.1 Candidatus Brocadiaceae bacterium
CTACGACATTACGTGCCAAAGTCGCCAAACCCTGTGATTGAGCCAGCCGGGAACGCGACCTTTTCCTGGGACGGTAAGGGACGTAGAAGTCATAAAGTTCATTGATAGAATCCGCGTTTTTCACCTGGTCAAACAGTTCATCCGGAGCCCCGCCGTGCTCTTTAAGTTTCGATAAAATATTCTCCTTTTCATTTTCAAGCATCCGAATCTCATGCAGACGGCGTCGCAAAAAGGCAATGTCATCTGCATCGAGGTTAGCTGCAAGGTCTTTGCGATAGCGGAGTATATACGGAGCACTATACTTTTGTTCCAACAGGCGGAATAACTCTCGGACCTGTTCGGGGTTCAAATGATAACTTTCTGCAAGCGTTCTGATAGTCCTGTCTGACATAATAAATTGAGGAATCTTTAGTAGAGTAACTTTGGATGATCCTTATTTTAAGCGGGGGATGTTCTGATCGGATGAATCCAGTACCACCCGGCAATGGCAAGGCTTAACAGCGATCAACAAACAACTTTCTTTTTTCCCTTTAGAAAGTACACAATAAATACTTTATCTTCTGCACCTGCCAAAAAATACAGCCCGATATTAAAACGAATCGGATCAATTAACAGTAAGCCGCCGTGAACCATTTCTTTTATGTATGGACGCTGAAACCGCCGTTTGCCGTTGCCGGGGGAGACGTAGTTCACTGAGGACTTACAAGTAACATTTACAATACAACACGATACAGTATTTTACATTTTTCCCAACTTTTTGTCAAATGGAGGAATTTGCGCTGTAAGATTTTTTGCGTATTGACAATTCCGGGATTCCCTTAAATTTCCCCACATGCAACATTTTCGGAGTGCGCAAATTCCATAATTTTCCTCCGGAAAGGATATAAACGGGTAAAAAACTGCCGCTCAAATTATCGGATTAAAACCCGAATTTTAATCCTTTGAATAATCGCCAATCAGCGGTACCGTAGCCATCGTTAAATCCAATAGTCAGGCCACCGGTCAACTGGACGTCGTTCAAATTGTACACAGTGGAGAGAAGCGCTTCAGCGGGAGAATGGCTGGATCTGTCAAGCCTCTCGCTTCTGCCGAACAGTTCACCTGAGAAACTAAAACGTGTTCCCGGCAGTTCAAACATCAGTCCGGCCCCGTAGAGCAACGAGTGGTTTATGTTGACCTGGCCCAGCGGGCGTCTCGACTGGTATTCATAACCTAAATTAACGCTGGCCAGTATGTTATCATGCAGCGGTCTGTCGGCGATCAGCCTGAGGCCGGAAGAAAGTCTGTCACTGCCTATCAACGCGTCTTCCCGACCTGTGTGAAGCTTGAGATGAGGCGCCAGGGCAAACCTGGTATCCTCTATTTCCATCGGGAACCGATATTTTGTCCCCAGCGTTATGTCACCCAAACCACGCGTGTCCACTATGTCGTCCATATCGGTGTCCTGAGTGAAAAGAATGGGCAGGGACAGATTAAGCTGCAGTGAGTCACTCACACCATATGCCGCCCCCAGTATGCTGAGGTGCTGTTTTTCAGCCAGCTTTAATCTTCCATCATCCGCTCCCCGGCCTTCCAGCAGTGTGCCGGCATAAGAGTAGAAAAGGTACCCGGATACCGCTCTTTCACCGACCGTCTCCGTGGTTGGAATAACGACTGTCTTGCTCTCACCGGGCGCCGGTTCGAAGTGATTGATGTCGGCGCCCCGGACATTCGGACTGCCGGCGAACAGGGCGGCAATAACAATCAAAGACAAAAAAGTTATACTGCTATTTTTCATTCTCTTCCCTATGGAAAACGCCAAAGCTGCCATACCGGCAGCCAGCAGTGCGGCGATTAAGATATTATTGACGGACAGGAAGGCGATGGCTATGATGGGCAGTAGTGCCAGGGCGGTCATAGTCCTCAGCAAGGGGTTTCCAACTATCGCTTCGGCTATGGGCGGGCTCACCCGGTAGTAAAGCTGCGTCATCGCCCGGCCGGGTGAATTGGTCAGCATGTACTGGTCCCTGAATTGCCGCAATGCATTCACGGCCGGAGAATCGGCTGCACCGAAAGCGGCAGTAGCGATAAAGCAGCCACCGCTGCCGGATACATCTCTGAAACCATCATCTTCACCGCCGGTAGAAAATACAACACTGCTGAAGTCCCCGAGGTATGGCCGGGTGGCCGGGTTATCATCGACGGTTACCTGAACGAATCCGTCATACCCGTCCTCGGCGTAAGGATTAGGCCCGGGGTTCCAGTTAAGAATATCTTCCGGGCATTCGATCCAATCCTGGATGTCCGGATTTTCGTCGTACCAGTAAAGGCTTCCATCAATGGGTTCATTATAAGCGATTTCAAAAGTTATTTCTGTCATCTCGCCCCCATCGTCATCCATTACTACAAGCTCATAATATGCCTCTATCGGCTGTCTTTGCGGAAGATTGCCCCGCTGTCGAGCCGTCGCGAAAACGCTTCCCCGATTTGTTCTGGCTGCGACACCTCCCCGCACGTCCCTGACGTCATCGATATCGTCTCCGCCCCCTGCGAGGGAACCGCGTCCAATGCCCTCGCTTGCATTCTCAATCCAGGGCGTAAAACGCACATCCCCCACAACCGGATCGCCTTCGTCATGATCCGGGCCGTCTTCATGCCCCCACCAGTTGAACGTCGCCTCAAGCCACTGGTCATCGATACCATCTGCATCCCATTCAGCCCCAGCAACGTTGCCGACGATATTGTTATAGATCGCACGGTTGTCCCAGGGATAAACGCCCGCAAGCGACTCATTTCTGATTCCGGTTTCGTTGTTGGAGAGTGTGTTGTTTGATATGAAAGTATTATCGGCGCCCCCACGAATCAGGATGCCGGTTGTGCCGTTTTCCCCCTGTATGGTATTGCTGCTTATCGCGGCTGTACTTCCTCTGACTTCTATACCTGTAACGGTATAATCCCATATTGCGAGTCCTTCGATCGAAACATTTTCCGCTTCGATAATGATGGCTTTATCACCGCCGTCAGCAACAATATCGGTAACGTCCCTGCCGTCGACAGAGCGCAGGGTAAGGCCATCTACGTTGATATGCAGCGGCTCAGCGGCCGTATAAATACCCTGTTCCACCACAATCACATCTCCTTCCGCGGCCCTGTTGATCCTGTACTGGAGTTCAGGCACGAAAACGGCCTGGATCTCTATGGTTTCTCCATCCACTCCTGAACTCACATTAATATCAAGCTCGCTGCCGGCGTCCGCACCGCCCAGCAGCCATTGATCCAGCATCCAGCCTTCCTCCGGTTCAGCGCTTACTGTTGGATTTTCACCGACTGCATAGGTATGCTCCCCGGTTTCCGGATCGGTCGTCCCCTCCCCAACAGGTTCAA
>PUNP01000906.1 GCA_003551785.1 Candidatus Brocadiaceae bacterium
AACGAGTCGCCCTGATTGTCCCGGACGCAGATGTGCGACAGTCTGCCGAAGCGCTTATGTCAAAGGCCGGTGTGCCAGTTGACCGAGTCACGTTCCACGAGATACCGACCGACTGGTGCTGGTGCCGCGATTCCGGCCCCATCTTTGCGGTCGATTCCCAAGGACTATTCATCTCGGACTGGCGCTTCACGGGCTGGGGGCGGACGAAATTCTGCAAGAACGATGACAAGGTCCCCCGCCACGTGGCGGAGCGGCTGAACATGCACCGTGTCCGACACCGCCTGGTGCTTGAAGGCGGCGCCATAGAGTTCAATGGCGGCGGAACAGCCATCACTTCGTGGCCGTGTCTTCACCACCGCAACCCCGGCGTGTCGCGAGAGAGAATGGAGCAAACGCTGAGCAAGGCATTCGGCCTATCGCGCGTCGTCTGGCTTGAGAAAGCTCCGCCACGCGAAGAAGACTACACGCGAGGGCACGGGGACGGCATCGCCCGCTTCATCGACGAGAACACGGTCGTGGTGGGCCAAATCGCGGACCCGCGCGATCCGGTCGCCAGAGTGTTCGAGAGTGCAGCGGCGATCATCAAGGATGCGGGCTTCACGGTTAAGCGGCTGCCCATCCCGGTAAAGCGCGAGGCAGACGGTTCGGTCGAGCGCTGCAACTACCTCAACTGGTACGTCGCCAACGGCATCGTCCTGGTGGGCGTTTTCGGCAGCGCACAGCACGACCGAGCCGCACTCGCCCGGATTCGCCGGTTCTGGCCCGGCCGCAAAGTCGTCGGCATCAACATCCGGGAGATGTGGCAGAAGGGCGGCGGTGGCATCCATTGCGTAACGCAGCAACAACCAGCCACGGCCTCCCGACATATCGCGAGAGAAAATTCTCAGGTCTGCCGCTCATAGGTCACCCTCTTCCCGCCACAGTGCTGGCATGGACATCTGGAGACGAGATCGGAACGGTTTTAGAAATGGAGTTTACTCCGTTGTTGGGCCGACTGTGCCTTCCGGCCCACAACGTTTCAATTCTCGGAGTTGGTACGAAGGCACTCCGTGTCCACTGACAGCTCAGCATACACACACTTGGGGCACACATGCGCCCTCACCGCTGGTTAGTCCGACACAACCTGAGCTTCATGCTTGCAAACGATACGCGGATGGAGTGGCGCCCCTTTGCCAATCATACACTCTATCTTCTCTACATCGCACCTCGCACATGTCATCCGTAACCCCTCTTCTTCAAGCCCAACGTCTGCGCTAACGCGCTCAGTTTGCCGCGGCGCTTTTGGCCGCCTTACGAATTGCTGCCACCCTGCTCTACGCTGAACGAAACTCTGAGTTGACGCCAAGGTCATGTATCAGAATTCGACCGTTAACGATTTCATGGCGCAATACTCGGTCTTCCCGAACAGCGCTCTTGTCATTGTATTCTCCAAAACGATCATTGCTGAGTACGTAAGTATATTTGTCATCTTCAGCAAGGTCCAAAACTGTCTCGTCGGCCTTACCCTTTGTTGCTACAACATGGACATTAACTTGTCTGCCCAACATTGCCGATATCTCTTTATCATTCGAATTGGTCATTCTTCGTATGGCAGCATCGAACACGACTGTCACTTCGAAGTCGTTCTGGATGACAGGAATCAGCTTTTCTAAAGCTGAAAGACCGATGAATTGATTATTCTCATAACATAGATTTATGCCGTCGATTATGATTGCATCAATTCTCCTTGCAGCCTTTTGGCCAATCTCCATTGCTCGGTTTTGTGCCTTTTCGTAATCCCGGCCTATTCGGCGAAGATCGCGTTCTGCTTTAGCTATCACTTTCCGAGGACTACCAACATTGAATTCTTCTTCGCATTCTTGATGCACCATCGCTCTCTCATAAGAATTATCAGCATAGGTTAATTTTCGATCAAGCTCAGTAGCACGATCTAGGGTGGCTTCCGCTTCTTGTTTCATTGAAGCCAATTGTTGGAGTTGTTTAAGAACAGGTTTGAGGGCGAGATCGACAGACTCTTTTCTCTCTGCAATTCGTTTGGCGCGTGATTGCAAGGAGATGAGTTCTTCCTCTGTTTGTTCAAAAGCGTGTCTGCGAGCGGCGATGTCAAAGGACACATAGCGATCAAGGGTCATCTGGGCATTATCGGCTTCTTTTGAGCCCTTGGTGATCTGGGCAGAAAGGCTCTTTTTCCTTTTTTCTTCTGCCCGCTGAGATTTTTTCAGTTTCTTTTCTGTCCTGCGGAGTCGAACCTGATCCGGTGCAAACCAATTCTTGGGATTGAAAATAGTTCGAGTTTTGGACTTAAGTTCGCCACGCTTCCTCAGGAATGCAGCGATATCTTCCTCGGCCTCGTCGTGTTTATTGCGAAGTTGGTTCACTCGGCTGAGGTGTGCATTCAGTTGGTTCTGCAGTTCATCTTCATTATTTGATTCAAACCAATTGATCTCTTCCAGTATTGCTTCCATCCGCTTGTTAACCTTTGATATTTTCTTCTTGAGCGCTTTCAGAGGTTCATCAAGTGGGTTCAAGTCAGACATTGCCTTTGCCCTCCGCTACTATAGATAAATGGTCTCGGGCTCTTCATATTGTCTAGGAACTGCGTCATTTATGCTTTCTACATAACACGCCTGCGTTGCTGTAAACTCACAGGATTCTACGCGTCTTAGAAGCGGATGTCAAACGGCATTCGCCTAACTGGTTCTGAGGGAATCCGTAAGCTCGACAAACTCTACACAGCATCTAGCAGGCTCCGAAAGCCTTTTCCACTAGGAACCAGATCATAAAAGGGCATTGAGGTTCGCGCATCCTTGTGGCCTAGTAGTTCTTGGGCCGTGCGAACGTCGTCCTCATCAGCGACCGGGGTCGTGGCAAATGAATGCCGTGAGGGATTGCTGGTCAACCTCATGAAAGCATCCTGAGCGGCCTGTTGAAGTATTGATATTAGGACGTGTTATCGTTTTGATCGCTGGTGCGCTGATTTACCTGTTCTCCTCCGACAAGAGTCACTGCTGGATCAGGCCCGTCGGCATATTCGGGTGCTTCTTCGCCAGCGCGTAGGGCATCTGCAGGCGGCCCCCCGCCCGCCTCGGCAAGGTGGATACGATGTATCTGCGCGTTTCCGCTCAGGCAAATTTTTTTGCTTGACTTTTGTGGCCGAATTGAGTATACTGTCGACATTGACATCGGGAATGCGGTGATTTAATCGGCAACTTGCAGACCGCGAAGAAATGCTGCTAAAGCGCTGACCTCGCCCGGCCGATAGGCGGCGGGGTTCGAGCATGTTGCATCTCTCCCTCTGCTTTCGTTGCCCTCCCATTTCTGAAGTCGTCGCCCTTGCGGAAGTCTGTTGGTCCGTGTG
>PUNP01000368.1 GCA_003551785.1 Candidatus Brocadiaceae bacterium
GAATGACCGTGAACAGCAACGCTTAATCGCTTACGAAGCTGCATAAGCTGCATTCTAGTCGGATTTACCTGTAATCTATCAGCCATGGGGGCTCCTTTGGGTTATTTATTGGGCTTCTTCATAATACTCGTCAATATACTCATCATGGATACGTTTAAGCTCAGCTTTAGGCAGCAAGCCGAGGGTTTCCCACCCTATTCTCATCGTATCCTCGATAGTTCTGTTTTCCGATTCACCCTGCTGGATATAGTTCTGCTCGAAAGCTTCAGCGAACTTCACATACCGAAGGTCGGCCTCGTTCAATGCCGATTCACCCAAAACGGTAGCTAATTCCTGAGCATTTTTACCCCTTGAATAGGCGGCATAAAGCTGATTCATCACGTCGGCATGGTCGGCTCTGGTCTTACCTTCACCGATCCCCTTATCCTTCAATCGCGAAAGCGAGGGCAGGACGTCCACCGGCGGATAAATACCTTCACCGTGCAGAGTTCGTGAAAGGATAATCTGTCCTTCGGTAATATAACCGGTAAGGTCGGGTATAGGGTGTGTTTTATCGTCTTCCGGCATCGTCAGTATCGGGAACTGTGTGATAGACCCTTTCGAATCTTTGAGGCGTCCGGCACGCTCATAAATTTGTGAAAGGTCGGTATACATATACCCCGGGTAGCCGCGGCGTCCCGGCACTTCTTTTCTGGCCGCCGACACCTCACGCACCGCCTCACAATAATTCGTCATATCGGTAAGTATGACAAGTATGTGCATATCATGTTCAAAAGCGAGGTATTCAGCCACGGTCGAGGCCAGGCGCGGTACAGCTATTCGTTCCACGGGCGGGTCGTCGGCGAGGTTAATAAACAGCACCGTTCGTTCCATCGCGCCGGTTTCCTGGAAATCGGTGATAAAGAAATTGGCCTCTTCAAAAGTGATGCCCATAGCGCCGAACACAACGGCAAAATTCGATTCGCCGCTGATAACATCGGACTGCCGTGCGATTTGCGCGGCGAGCCTGGCATGCGGCAACCCCGAACCGGAGAAAATAGGCAGTTTCTGACCCCTCACCAAAGGGTTCAAACCATCGATAGTAGAAATACCGGTTTGGATGAACTCGTTGGGATAGTCTCGGGCATAGGGGTTGATCGGGTTGCCATTAATATTCAAGCGCTTATCAGGTATAATGTCGGGTCCCTCATCAATAGGCTTACCGGAGCCGTCAAAGACGCGCCCCAGCATGTCCGAAGAAACACCTACCTCCTGGCCCCTGCCGAGGAACTTCACCTTGGTCTGTTCAGTTTTAATACCTGAAGAGCCTTCAAAAATCTGTAACAGCGCCTGGTTTTCATTTATATCAAGCACGCGGCCGCGTCGCATGGTACCGTCGGCAAGTTCGATTTCCGCAAGTTCGCCGAAAGTCACCTCTTCAACATTCTCGACCAGCATGAGCGGACCGGCCAGTTCTCTAACAGTTAGATATTCTTTAGCCAATTTTATTTCTCCTGCGCTTTTAACAAATCCTTTTTATCTCAAAGTAACTACTCATTCTCATAGAGTTCAGCTATCTGACTTTCAATATTCTTATCAAGCTCATCAAACTTATCCAATTCATCTTCCGCAACCATACGCGCGCCGGCGATTTCTTCGACGGCCGGTATTTGCAGGATGTCCTCAAGATCGGCACCCTTCTCCAGCGCTTCACGGGCCATTGAATCATACCACAATATGGAGTTCAACAAGCGATACTGTTTTTCAAGTGTTGTATACGTATCGATATCGTCAAATGCATTCTGGTGAAGGAAGTCTTCTCTCAGCATTCTCGACACGTCCATCAGAAGCCGGTCATCGTCTGAAAGGGACTCCATACCGACGAGCCGCACGAGTTCTTCAAGCTCGGATTCCTTCTGCAAACACGCCATAGCATGCTTGCGGTTCTTCGCCCACTGTTCATTAACATTTTCATCGGCCCATTTATCAAGGTTCTGCTGGTAGAGAGAATAGCTTCGCAGCCATGAAATGGCCGGGAAATGACGCGCGGCGGCCAGTTCACCTTCAAGGCTCCAGAAGACCTGGACGACCCGCAATGTTGATTGCACGACCGGGTCGGATAGGTCACCACCCGGCGGCGACACGGCACCGATAAGGCTCAAGCTCCCTTCCCGCTCATCCTGTCCGTGGCAGATAATACGGCCCGAGCGTTCATAGAAACTTGCAATACGGCTGGCCAGATACGGCGGGTAGCCTTCTTCACCCGGCATTTCTTCGAGGCGGCCCGAGATTTCCCGCATAGCCTCCGCCCACCTTGAGGTAGAGTCAGCCATCAGTGCAACAGAATATCCCATATCCCTGAAATATTCGGCGATAGTGATGCCGGTAAAGACCGATGCTTCACGCGCAGCAACCGGCATATTGGACGTATTGGCAACCAATACCGTTCTGTTAATCAGCGTTTCACCTGAACGCGGGTCTTCGAGCTCGGGCAGTTCCAGCAGCACGTCCGTCATCTCATTACCACGCTCACCACAGCCCACATAAACAATAACATCGGCGTCAGCCCATTTTGCCAACTGGTGCTGCACAACTGTCTTACCGCTGCCAAAAGGCCCGGGCACGCACGCGGTTCCGCCCTTTGCAAGCGGGAAAAACATGTCGACCACACGCTGTCCGGTGACCAGCATGATGTTAGGCGGCAGTTTTTTAGCGGCCGTACGCGGGATACGGACAGGCTGTGTTTTCAGCATAGTGATTTCCATCTCTTCCCCATCTTCCGTTTCGATGACGGCAACCGGTTCCGTAATGGTGGCTTCTATCTCACCGATCTTCTTCAGAGTTCCGCTGACTCCACCAGGTACCATAACGCGATGTTCGACGACGGCGGTTTCTTGAACGGTGCCGATAATATCACCGGTCACCACCTTATCCCCTTCATTTTTCTGCGGCTTAAACTCCCATTTTTTCTCGCGGCTCAGCGCGGGCACTTCAGCCCCGCGGGTTATGAAATTTCCGGTCTGTTCCTCAAGCAGGTCTAAAGGGCGCTGAACACCGTCGTAAATAGAGGTAATCAAACCTGGTCCAAGCTCAACACTTAATGGCATTCCAGTGGGAACGACAGGGTCGCCCGGGCCAATACCCTCGGTTTCTTCATAAACCTGAATAGAATACGCATCGCCGCGAATTTCAATAACCTCACCGAAAAGACGCTCTTCCCCGACCCTGACCATCTCATTCATTTTCGCATTTGTCAGGTTTTCCGCGATAACAAGCGGCCCGGAAACTCTGCTGACACGTCCTTCCACGGAGCCGGCCTCGACTTCGGGGGTATCTTCAGTTGTATTTGTATTTTGCATATTGTTCTCTGTC
>PUNP01000344.1 GCA_003551785.1 Candidatus Brocadiaceae bacterium
GTATCCCCCGGACACGGACAGCCGACTCAAATGGGCCGCTGGCGAGATCCACTGCCCGAGGACCCTACTTTCTATCAAATACCGTTCCGTTGCCTCGTGCCAGGAAAGGTGCACAATCTCGTTTTGGCCGGGCGAATGCTCGATGCCGATCGGACGGCTTTCAGCGCGGTGCGGGTTATGGTTAATCTCAATCAAACCGGAGAAGCGGCCGGTACAGCATGCGCACTTTCCGTTCAAAGCGGTCAAGCTATAGGAGAAATTGATGTCCGGCTGCTGCGCAAAAGTTTGGAAGAGGGCGGGTCTGTTATCATTTGATTCTGATATTAATGTTTGGGAGAATCCTAAAATGAGAAAAAAAAGTCCTTATGGAAAGAAGAAAGAAAAGTTTTGCTTCTTGAGACCTGGCACTTCTGTGGGTGCGTTGTTTCTTTTGCTGACTCTTGGCTTAGGTATCCGTGCTGCAGCTTTTACGTCAGAGGTTACTCTCAGCGAAAGGGAGAAAGAGCGAAAGGAACGTGTGGAACAATATGACAGGCAAAATCTTCGCGAAAAAGACGAATTCGTTGTCGACAGGTCTGAGGAATTCCTTGCAGTACCGGATACTGAAATCTACGGTGAGTTCGATGTAGCCGAAACTCCACCCGTTGTAAAGTTTCAAATCCTTCCTGATTTGGAACCCGAGTTTTTCGGGGAAGGAGAAGAATACTATCAGGCCGGCTGGGCCAATTGGGCGAAGGTTACGCGAGGCGAGGATAATCGGTTTTATTTTGCAGCAAGTGACCACCGCGGACGCGGCGCTGAGATCAATATCTACGAATATCGCCCCGAAAATGACGAAATTAAACGATTGGTGAATGTAGGTGAAGTGCTGGGCTGGTGCGAGGATACTTATACCGATGGTAAGATTCACGGTTACATGGGGATTATGCAGGATGGAACTTTGTGGGCGGCGACACATCGCGGTCCCCAGCCTACTGAGGAGTGGTATGAAGCGGGATATCGGGGAAGCTGGCTGCTGAGTTACAATATACAGACTGTTGAAGCGAAGAATTGGGGCGTGCCGCTCAAACGGCAGGAAATGCCGGAACATACGCTGGACAGCAAGCGCGGGCTTTTTATGGCTACCGGCAGCTCCCGGCGTACATTTCTCGTTTGGGATGTTCACGAGAATAAAGCCAGGTTCGATGGCACGCCGCCGGAGGGATGGGATTGGAATGCTCGTTCGATGCTGCTCGATAAAGAAACAGGAATACTCTGGGGTATGGATTCCAGTGAAAGTCCCAACCGCTTCATGAGCTTCGATCCACAGGAATTGGAGTTCAGAAGACATGATGTAGAGGTGCCTGAAAACCCCGTCACCGGTGGAACCGGGATTTTACGCGGCCATACTAATCGACCGGCTAAGGACGGATGGTACTATTGGGCGACCTTGCGCGGTGCTTTTTTCCGGTTCCGTCCCGACCATGATAATGGACCCGAAATCGAGGTGCTGGGTACCACCTGGGACAGGGGCCGGGATGTTCTCCAGATGGCGCTCTGCCCGGCAGGGCGGTACGTCTATTATCAGCCCAAGGGCCGCCCCGCACCCCTGGTGCAATACGATGTCAAAACCGGACGAAAGAAAGCTATCGCTTTTTTACAGGATTATTACAGGGATAAATACGGTTACAACATTGGAGAACAGGTCTATGGTATGGAGATTTCCAATGATGGATCGTTCGTTGTGATTGTCGAAAACGGCACTTTTCCGGGTAACTTCGGTCATCCGGCCCTCGCCGTGATTGAAATACCCGAGTCGGAAAGACCGTTGGACTGAGAGATAATTGTATTCGGCCTTTCGCCTGAGGTAGCCCCTGGTTTTAACCAGGGGTAATAAATGTAAAAAGATAAATGCGCCCTGATAATATCTATTTTTACTCCGGAGCAGATAGTTTATTAAATTAACAGAATCATAAGCAGATATGGACGACATAAAAGAAAGAAACAGCACGGTTGATAGGTGAGGTCTTTGGCGATTCGATCGGGCTCACCGTCAGCCCCACCGCCTCACCCTTTATAATATGGGAAAAGGGGGAAAAGCACTTCCCGCAGTACAAAGCTATGATTGATACAGTTAATACGTTGAAGTTGAGTTCTACTCCTTTTAATTAATATGAGGTCATTACTATGAAAGTTGCAGTTTCAGGGTTCAGGCACGAGCATATTGCTTCCATCATTACCAAAATCCGCAATCATCGGGAACTTGAACTCCTCGCATGCTGCGAAGAGTCTCCGGAACAGTGCCGCGAGATCATTGATAAATGTGATGTTGAAGTGAATTATCAGAATCTCGATAAAATGCTTGAAGAAGTCGATTTTGATATACTGGCTGTTGCCGATATTTACGCTAAAAGAGGTCAGCAAGTTATAAAGGCTCTGGAAAAAGGTAAACATGTGATTTGCGACAAGCCTCTGTGCACGCGAACGGATGAACTTGATACCATAAAAAAACTTGTCGATACAAAAGGTTTAAGCCTCACCATCGGTCTCTCTCTGCGGAGCCATCCGGCCGTTCAGACGGCTAGAAGGTTGGTTCAGGAGGGGGAAATCGGCGAGATAACCAATGCTATAATTACCGGATATCACGGCCTTAAGTATCAGTCGGGGAGGCCCGACTGGTATTTCGAAAAAGGTGCTCATGGCGGAACTATCAACGATCTTATGATTCACGGTGTTGATTCCATACAATGGATAACCAAAACGGGAATTAGCGAGGTTTTATCCGCTTATACCGCGCATTTTGAACCCCGGGAGATACCGTTTTTTCAGGATGTTGCCATGGCTAATTTCAAACTTGCCAATAAAGCAGGCGTTTTTATCGACGCCTCTTATAAAACGCCACCGGGGCATTCCGCTCCCTGGTCGTTCAATTGTATAGGAACTTCGGGAGCGCTTGAAGTCGAGCTTGGGAAAAACCTTGTTCTCAAAAAGAATAATGAGCCACAGGTCGAAATCCCCCCCCTGATAGTTAATGATACACACTTTGTCAACGATATCGCTGCTGAAGTAACAGGCCAGACAGGTTATAAGCCACTGGCGACAACCGAGGAATGCCTGGATTCGACGGCAAAGACTCTGGCCGCTCAGGAGGCAGCCGATAAAGATCTGACTAACGTAAAGTTTACGTAGAAACCAAAACATTTACGATCTATTGACTTTTCGCTTATCTTACTCTATTTTTTAAATTTGAACCATGAATAAAAAACCAACTCAATTGTTAATTGCAGGTTGTGGAAGTCGCGGTGCAGGATATGCAAGGTTTGCTGAAGAGTGCCCGGATAAGGCACAAGTAGTCGGTGTGGCTGA
>PUNP01000630.1 GCA_003551785.1 Candidatus Brocadiaceae bacterium
TACATGCCCAGTAATAAGCAACGGCGGCTTCCATTTTTATCGAGTTCAAACTCCTCCCGATGCTCGTCGTAGGGACGCGTGATCTGTATTCGCTTCTCCTTAGTACGACCACGCGCACTGCCCGCGAGATTCGGAAACACGAAAATCTCCAGTTGATATTCTTTCGGACCCTTATTCACATCGGCGAAAAACTTCACGAACTTACCCTGAGCGTCCTCCTGATCGAGTTGTACCTGCCAACCCAGTGACCCGAGGGCTCGCCGCAGAACTTTTTCTCTTTGACCTATATCCGGGTGTTGTGGGTCATCACCATCAACGATCTCGCCAGTCGGTAGCGCCTTCAGATTCATCTACAACTCCTCTGGTGCGTTGATCTCTACGGTAGTGGATAAGGGGAAGAAGCGACGGCAGCGCCGAGGAGAAATCAAAGGAAGAGGTCTGCTTACCCGAATTCCGTTTAACCTTTTTAAACCTCTCCCGGTCTTTCCAGATCCTCTTAACAATAGGGACCAGTTTCTCTGCCTCTTCGTCTAGCTTTTCCGAAATCGGGAAGTCATGTATGTTCGATTTTGTAACGTGAAAACCGTCCCCGACTGCACGCCAGTACTCCAGGAAAACATCAGAACCCAACAGAAGAAGCGCCTTGCACAATTTTTGCTCATCAGAGAATGAAAGCGTATGAATACCAGAGCCCGGGGATGAGCGTATGCCGATATAGTTGCGTGCAACTCCGGCCACATAGAGACGATACTTTCCGTCCTGCGCAACTAAACTACTGAAACGGTTTATAGGCGTCTCTGTCATCAGATAGTGCGCGATATTTCGCGATCCTGGGCGCAGGATTTGAGCATTCGCATGGTAATCTGAAACATCATAAAAAGTTGGGATTGATGACAATAAACGACGCCGATCCGAAACCGACCAGCGGTGGAGCATGGAGGAGAACAACTTACCGCTCCCCCGACTAATCACGGTCAGTATCGTACATCGCTGGCTGTTTGCCTTGTTACTATTGCTATTATTGGGCTTCCCTGATTTAAAAAGGGTATCCGGGATATTGTCAAAGTGTGAGGCGAACAAATCATAGCTTTCCGACCGCAGGCGACGACGGAGGTCCACGTAGTCCCGGCTAAATGAAATCGCTAACGGCAAAATATATTGGATACTTCCCGATGTTCCCACCAGCCCCATCGAAACATCCAGGAAATCGGCGAAGAGGTTCTTCCATGGGGAGGAGCCGTTTAGGTTGGAGACAAAAGGCGGATTGCCGAAGAAGATATAAGGCTTGTCATCGGGAAGCGCTAAAAAACCGCGGAAATCTCCTTGCTCAAGCTTGATACCGCCAAAAGACAATCCGGTCGCGGTTTCCAACTCATTGACGTGGGTTGAGATGTAAGCCAAAGAATGCGGATCTGTATCCCGGCAACGAAGATCAATAGAGCTAATCACATCCGGGCCCACGCCGATCTCGGCGAGCTTCCGAAACAAGGCCAGAATCAAGATTCCGGAACCTGCGGACGGCTCAACGAACGTGTGCTTTTTTAGCAGATTCTTCGCCGTATTGACACCCTTGATACCCAAGGCATGAAAGTGTTGATCCCAGAAGAATCCGGCGACGTCTACGGGTGTGTAATATGAACCCGACGACCGGCGTGCATACTCACTGCGACATGCCGTCCGGTAAGAAAGATCCTCTTCTTCCAGTTCGGTCTTTTGGAGAAGTCTCTCTACTAAGAGAGAGAACCGTCGTGCATCATGTGGAAAAACCCTAGTTCCAATTCTTTTCGAACGTTGCGGCACGAGGTTCTGTAAATCCGATGTCATTCAAGAT
This sequence comes from Candidatus Brocadiaceae bacterium, assembly GCA_003551785.1. The sequence continues at coordinate 1,832 of PUNP01000630.1, forward strand.
GGTTGATAAGATGTGACACCATCCGTTCTCCCAGTAAACAGGGAACTGCGTTGCCGATTTGCATTTGTATCGAGCGGCGATTCCCCGCAAACCGATACCCGTGGGGAAACGTTTGGATTGCAGCAGCTTCAGGAACCCGAAGTCGTCGATTTTCCCAATGGAACGGACCAACCCACGGGCCAGGCTGTGCTGCGATGGTGATTGATGGCTTATCTGGATGTAATTTTTGCAAGAAGTTCCAGAACCGACCACCGGTACGGAAAACCCGGCCTTTATAATTTTTTAGCTTAGTCAGTGCTATGTAATTTTCACCCGCGGGAACATGCTGTAGTTCGTAATAGTATGTACCACGAGACGGATCCTCCTGCGGTTCAGCGTATTTACTTTCTGAGTACCTCTCGATGAAAGCGCCCACACCCTCGTAGGGGGCAAAACCATTGAGGAGATCCGGCTGACGTGGGTCGCCGTGCGTCTGTTGAGGTAATGGAATATGACTACGCGCGCCACGGACCCCAAAAACAAAAACCCGCTTGCGTTTTTGTGGAACCCCGAAGTCAGCTGAATTAGCACGGAAGATTGTGCAGTGGTAGCCGAGTCCCTCGGCTGTTGAGACAAAGCGATTGAATGCTTCTATGTTCGTGGGGTGTAGGATACTTTCTACGTTTTCGAAGAGAAAGCCGGACGGCTGCAGTTCTTTCGCAGCCCGTAAAAACTGGCCGAGCATATTTCTTGGGTCTTCCTCAATACGCCGATTGTCGTTTTTCACCCAATAACCATTCTTTGAAAACGGCTGACAAGGCGGCCCACCGATCAGGATCTGGTCATGGCCGTCTCGCCACTTTGTGAAATCCACCTGAACGATGTCCTGTTCGATAATCTCCGCTTCAGGATGGCAGTTTAGCCGTAGGGTCTCTGCCGCGTCTGCCATATTCTCGACACACGCAACGATATTAGCCCCGGCTCTCGCAGCCCCTACGTCAAGGCCACCTGCCCCCGAGAAGATACTTATGCAGCGCACCAGCTGGACCTCCCGCCACTCGGTGAATGGCTCAATCTGGGTAAGTGGAGCCATTATAGACGACCTTATCTGCGAACGGCAGCCGCTGCCCATGGACATCGCAAGCGCGACTTCCGGTCGGGCCAACCCCATGACGGTCTCCGATGGGTAATAGGTCGGATAACGCGCCAATGTGCGCAAATTTGCTGGACATGCTCTAAGCGATCGATCGAAAACGAATGGTGGATTCGGGAGGCGGAGGGGGCGGTGGCACTGTTTTCCCACTCATGCGGCCCTCAGCGTCAGGGGTATCCGGGGATCAGGTGGATAGTGTTTTCGGTCGCGAAGGAGATCGGTCAGGGGTCTGCGCTGGAACAGGTTCAATTGCACCAGGCGTAGCACGGCCTGGATGCCCATGGCCGTGCGCGAGACGCACTTCTGGAAGGCCACCAGCAGGTAGACGCACAGCGCCACGAAGATCTGCGAGGCGACGGCGTTCAGACTCCGGCCAAGGAA
>PUNP01000926.1 GCA_003551785.1 Candidatus Brocadiaceae bacterium
CATATTTTGTATAAAACCTTCTCTTCATAATGTTTACCTATTTCATTCTTGGACAAACGGTTACCATTTTTTTATTGTTACCAGCTACCTTCTCCAACCAATCAACGAACTCTTCAGCCAATTTCTCACGCGAAAATTCACTTTCTGCCAGCGCTCGAGCATTTCTCCCGTAGTTTTTTCTTAGATCAGGATTATCCGTCAACTCACACATGGCATCGGCAAAAGCAACCGGATCGCGTGGCGGAACTGCAATACCGCATTCGTTTTCAGTTATAAGATCGGCAAGCCACCCTGGATAATTGTTCAAAACCGGCAGCCCCGCTGAAATATAATCAAAGAACTTGTTGGGTGATGTGCCATAATAAAAAGCCGGAACATCATCAAGAATCATCAGCCCAATATCACAGCATCCAAGCACTTTGGCGAGTTCATTTTTGGGTATGGGATCGTAAAAAAGACAACTCTTAAGTCCCTCCGATTCGGCGCGAGCCTTGAGATCGGGTTTGAGTTTGCCGTCACCAATAAACAGAAATTTAATGTCCGCACGACCGCGTTTTTTTAACTCCAGTGCGGCATCCAGCACGGCATCCAGGCCGTTGGCCATACCATGAGCGCCGGTAAAAACGGCGGTGCAATCATTTTTTTTCACCTCCGGCATCTCAAGATTTTCACGTCTTCCCGGCCTGAACAGTTCAAGGTCGCTTCCATTCGGGATCATGGCCACAGGGTGCCCTTCCCGGCTGCGTCGCTGAATGCCCCGCTTTATACCTGGCGAAAGGGCGATGCAGGCATTTGATGCCCTATAGGATAGCCATTCTAAAAGGGACATTCCCGCTAATACAAGGGGATTTTTCACGACACCCATTTCCCGCGGCAGCTCAGGCCATAAGTCCCGAACCTCGAACACAAAAGGCTTCCCTCTGAGCCAGCGCGCAAAGATGCCGGGAATGCCGACCGTTAAAGGGGTGCTGGTAGCAAATACCAGATCGTAATCCGCCCTCAAAGCAACGCCTATGCTTTTAAATGCATATTTCAAGAAAATTAACGCCCGCTTGGGCAGGCTCATGTGATTACTGTAGGCCAAGTTAAACTGAATAACATCGATACCATCAATATTGCCCCTTCGCAATGGTTGTGACGGGTCTCCGGGGAGGTTAAGTTTACTCTTCCCATGGGCAATACAGACCATTGTCACCTTGTGACCTCTCTGTAAAAGCTTCTGAGCCATTTCATAGGAGCGTGTGCCGCCGGCATCCTTTGGAGTATTGAAATATTGATGAAAGTACAAGATTCTCATAGCATTAATTTTTTTCAAAATGTTCCCATTTTACAGTCTGATTCCCTCGTTTCTACAGACAGGCTGGGTTTCACTTTGTCATGGTCAGTGAGAATCTGGTCAACACCCTATTTGTCTTTTCCACTCCAAGGACATGCAGCACATCAATCTCTGCTTTTTCCCGGTAATACCGGGATTCCCAGATTTTGTCCGTCGTCACTTCACATCCGGGCGCTTCGATGGATATTTTCCCCCATGGCGCGTTAATCTGCTTTCCTTTCCGGCCGTAGTTTCCATTAACCAGCCTGAATGATAATATCACATTTTTGAAATCACCATCAAATAAATCTTCTATCGTCCATTCATCATCATGCCATGATACTTTTCGCCTGTGACTGTTACCCCGATAATCTGCATATGCTGCTGTCCAGCAGCATTTACCATCCGAGCCTTGTTCTATGTTACTGACATAAGTAGTTCGTGGCCACTTTGCAGGCAGAAAGCGTCCAATACGCAGCATTTGTTCTTTACCGTCGAAGCAAGCCGTATTATGCGCCTTTACTGATTTGAAAAAATCATCGGTTTTCGGATCACCGGAATTGTAAGAATAACTTCCGCCATCCCGGCAAATATTTTTGCCATTATACCACAGATCGAAATGCAGTGCATCGTTATGGGCGGGACGAAATCTATATTGCGGGAATCTCACCAGCGCCCAGGAATTTTCATCCTTTAAAACCGCATATCCACCCCCGAATATTTTCGAATATTTCTGAAAACTTTTTTTCTTTTCGATATGGCTAGCCAAACCAAACCAGTAAATCGGCTCATCCCACGGCCCTTCTTCATACATTCTGTCCCCGTCAAGCATAATTGAGACAGCCTGTATTGACGGCCGAAAATTTCTGTAATCACATCCATGTGCGGAAAAGAATAAGGCACCGTCGTTTGAACCCAAATTCGGGGCGTCTCCGGAGTCTTCATCGGTCAAAAAAATCAGCCAGTTCAAAGCTGCTTTGAAGCGCTCATAGAAAACATCCGAAAAGGGTTTTATATCAAGTTTTTTGCGCCAAAATTCAGCAAAAAACAGCGTGTCGAGCAAGACGCGGTGATATGTAACGGAATGCTGAGAAAAGCTCCCATCTTTTCCAACAAGCTTTTTTACGCGATTTTCCAGGAGTTTTCGGCCTCTTCGTGCGTAACGCCTAGCTTCTTTTTTTTGTTTTGGGGAATCAGAAACAAGCTGGAGCCAGTTTCCACCAATAAAAAGCGCCGCTGCTTCGCTGGTGCCGTGGTTATTATCCTGAGCCAGAGCATAGCGAACGTTGCCATTGATTCTTTCCAGGTGCCGGTGTATATATTCTTGAAGAGAACTCTCCGGTTCCTCCCACTGATCGAGTATCAGTGAGGCATTAATAAGATTGAACACCCTTATGGAAGCTTCCTGCCCGCATTTCCAGTTTGGGCCGATATTTAGAGGATTTTTATCGGCCCAATCCTTAATCCAATGATTGACGGTATCGATATAAATTGTTTTACCAGTTGCCGCATACGCCCTTGTGAGCGTGGTAACCCACTCGAACCGTGAAGCTTCCCATATATTTTTTATATCACCGACCTTTAGGTCGAAATCTTTTAATTCTACCCAATGCCTTCCGTTATCCTGAAAACGGACATCTTTAAAGGGATTAAGGAACCAGTCCGGCGGTGAACCGATACTTTTCCAATGCCGACCATAATAACGAATCCTCCCTGAAACGATTTTATCGGCCTCCCTAACCAGAGGAGATTTCCAGTTTTCCGGAAAATCCGTTCTTCCCCCCTCTTTTCGGTATAAATCTCCTTTCAAGTCAAAATTATCATGAGGAAAAAAGATTTTTCGCAGGCCGGTTTTCAGGGTGAAGCGGTACCAGGCGACGTAAGCAACGTTTCTCAACCCCAGCCGCGGCATGACATCGAAGTACAGTAGGACTTTTTTGATAGTAGCTTTCATGGATAAGGAATGGAGGTTGAGAGGTTAAGAGGTTGAGAGGTTAAGAGGTTGAGAGGTTGAGAGGTTGA
>PUNP01000983.1 GCA_003551785.1 Candidatus Brocadiaceae bacterium
ATCTGATATCGCCCCCGACGGCGGGCCTTACCAGCTGGTAAGCGAAACAAAGCTGGAGAATACGGTAGGATACAAAGTCGAGGAGATCAAGTTTAAGTTTCAATACAAGATGCCTGACGGAAACGGCAACGACATATGGAAAGATATCCCGGGAAGGCAGAAGACCACGCACCTGATATATCGCCTCGCGGCGGAACCGGACAACAATACACTTGAAACAGTACAGCTTCATGCCAAATTATATATGAAGATCGTTGACTTCACCTGCGATTGGGGGATGGGGAAAGCCGAGCCGGAAGAGGTGTTCGAGTCATACTGGAACACGGGCAAGTTCTGGACTCCCTTTGTCGGAGAACCACTGCAGCCAGATAACGAAACAGGATTTTACGGGACCGGCGACCCCGTGGAGAGAGAGCGTGAAGACATGTGGCTTAACGCTCCTAAATGCTATACATATCAGCACAATATGGGGGATGGCAATGGTTTTTCCATTGGCTGGTTGTTGAATGAGAACCAGGGACGTTGTCAGGCTTTGGTGGCTTTCCTGATGGCGTTTATGGCAACGCACGGCCTTGAGCCGGAAGCACAAATAATACCGCCGGTGAAATGGAAGTTTGTAGACGGAGATAACGGCGAGATTTTTTATGTTAAGGCTTCAATAGCTGCAGATTACGGGCCTGCTGGCCTGAATGCAAACGGAGAGCCCGCGAAGGAGGGTGACATCTGGTATATTCCACATTGGATATGGGTAAGTGCACATGGACAGGCGAACCCTTACATAGAACCAGTTTACCATCCGGAGGAAGAAGAGCGAATCGACGGCAGCAGGCATTTGAATTCCCTGTTTGTAACTAATCCTGATCATACGAATCACCTAATAGTCAAGCATGACGGCCGCTATTATGACCCAAGTTATGAACATCCCGGTGGCGCCAGTTTTGACAGCATAAATGACTTTGCAAACGAAGTTATACCACATTTTTATTATGGAGCGAAATATGTTTTTTGTGAGGAAGACGGGGAGTTTGACCCGAGAAGTGACGAATTGCCCGATATATATTTGTGGGAAGGACCTACAGATCCCGGAATAGAAGGGGACTGGGGGGAGGCCAGAAAGCTTTTACAGGTAAGTAATGAACCCGATATAAACCAGATAGAGGAGCCGTGAAAATGAGATCTTGGAAATTTTTCTGTGTGTCTATATTAATGAGCATAGTCGGACTGAGTTTCTCTTCTGGCAACGATAATGTCCAGCCGTTCGATTCGGATAATTTCTACCCTTACAATCTCTTTGTCAGAGAGGGGCGTGGTTTTTTGGTAGGGGTAGTCTCCCCAGCTCAAAGAAGAATGCCGCCTTTTGATCGGACCTCACTCCCCGAAATGCCTAGGGGGGGCGGGATTGGACGTATTGATACGCAAACAATCGATCGTTGGAAAGACAGATCCACACCGTTTTACACCGAGCACCTGTCGAAATATCCGGCATTGATATCCAGAGAGGAAGAATTCTGGGAAGAACTGAAAGTGTTTCCCTTATCGGGGGCCAGTGGAAAGGAACTTCAGGAAAAGCGGAAAAAGCTTTCTGCGGATGAAAAAACAATATTAAGACAGGAGAGTTCTGAGGCATGGCGATTAATTGAGACAAAAGCATTGCCTCGTTTTCAAGCGGTTCCCGAATGGGTAAATTATAGTGGTGTGTTTCAAGCGGAAATGTACGAAATCGATCTAAGGAAATGGGAAGCATCTGAATTAATCCCCCGCCTGGGTGCGTTGCGAAAGAGGGAGCCTTATTTTAGACGTCCTGTGTCGGTGCGGATAGCACCGGATGTGAAGCAGCCCCGAGCCGATATGATAAAGCCTTTTTTGTTTTATGCCGGGAATAGATTCTATTCGGTTTACGGCGATACACAGGTAGCGGAGCATGTGACTGTTGATGACCATCCCGAGTATCTTGCCGCGTTGCGACATCCCGGCAATATTCTTTACGGCTACAGCGAAGAACTGCCCCCCGCACTGCAGGCTTGCGGCATGGACGGCAACGGCTATTTGTGGCTGGCCGATATCGAGGGACACATCGCTTTTTTCAATACAAATACCAATGAGTACGTTCAAGAGGTGCTTCGGAAAAAGGATGCCGACCGGGTCAGGATTGCACGCGACAACCGTTCTTCAAGCGTTTTTATTTCAAGAGGATATGGAGAGCAGTTTGAGGAGTATTCCGTGCGAATAGGTGATGACCTCGCCTTTCTGGCTCCGCCCATGCAGCGGGCGCTGGCAACAACCGGAGAGTTTATTGAGGTACCGGCAAATAGACGGCTGCCGGCGAATACGGAACAGATATTGTATTCCAATAGGAGTAAGGTCATAGCCGTTGTCGGCGACGGGGGATTGTTGAAGTTAAAAGGCGGGAGACGGCAGTATCTATCTTCGGGAGCGCCGCATGACGAATATATTGTCGAGGGGCTGTATAATCCCGATACCGGCATAGCATCTCTTTTAGTTGCAAAGAAATGGAGAAAGGATGCGCAGTGGAATACCATATTGGGATGTTCAATGCGTCTTATCAGAATATCGGTATCAGAGGATAAAAAACTGGAAAGTCGATTGCCGAACATCTTGGGGGAGTAGGTACACAGATCAAGTATGGCGCATATTACGCAAATATGATATTCATCTCCATCTCACGAAATGAAGGAACCTCAAGGTCCGGCTTCGAGTCGGACCACGATGTGATGCTGAACAACAAAACGATACGCCTGTTTTGCCCTTGGGAAAGGCCTTGCGGGTGATTTTCGGGGGGCTTTTGGGGCTGTAGGGGGGCTTGCGGAACAGAGGCGGACATAGATATTGCCCTGCCGGTTTGTCTTTGGAGCCGGCTGACGGCGGCCGGCAAAAATTCAGAAGTGTATTGACCGGCCGCGTGCAGTTTGCCATGCGGAGGATATGATGCTATTATGAATGCACTATGACTCGGGCGAACAGATATATATTGCCGGGACACGTCTATCATCTTACCCACCGGTGTCATGACCGCAGGTTTCTGCTTCGTATCCAGCGGGACAGGAACTCCTACCGGACATGGTTTTGGGCTGCCCCCGAACTATGTGCCACTTTTTAATGACCACAAAAAAGGCCGGCAGGAGCATTTCACTCCCGCCGGCCCGGATCAGTGTTCACTTGAGACAGCCATTCTCGGCAAAGCTGTAATAGACGTGGCCGCCCCCAATAATACTTCAAGGGCATTTACTGCAGGATTGTCCGTGAACACCTCTATAGCAGATACCACCATAGTTGGAATAACCAGTACCATTTGAAAAATCGTCAACCATCCTG
>PUNP01000657.1 GCA_003551785.1 Candidatus Brocadiaceae bacterium
ATAGAAGCGATTGCCAATCAAGAGCGCGATGTAAATGACAATTGTGGTTATTTGATCTCCGAAGGTGAGTTTGATCCTGATATTACTGATAATTGCGGTATTGGTACCGTGACCGTCTCACTTACCGGGGCTACAGAGGAAATATTCACGGGTTCAGCTGACAATTTACCGAGCCTTGATGATGTAATCCTGAACAGTGGCTTGACCACAATCACCTGGACAGCCTCCGATATTCATGACAATTCTTCAAAGGAATCCTTTACCGTATTGGTCCGCCCAACTTCACTAACCGGAACAGTGGAATACTACCGCCGTACATCAGAAAACGATGCACTGCAAGGATTTACGGTGTCGCTATTGGATGATGATTATGAAGTCATCGCCTCCACAACTACGGGAGGAGATGGTAGCTATTCGTTTGACGACCAGGAACACATTCTGGCTGCCTCCTATTTAGAGGTGTCTTCTCCACTAAGCCACGCTGGTATCAGTGCCATCGATGCATTGGCTATATTGCAAAATACCGTGCCTCCAAACCATCCAGCTTATGATCCATACGATTTCATTGAAATGGTAGGAAATGTATGGCGAGGTATTGACCCATTTGACCCAAGTGGAGTTATTGGTCCTCCTCATAATGCTATTGATGCTCGCTATGTATTGCAGCGTCGGGTGGGCATCATTGACTCATTTGATGCTGGAGATTGGGCATTTTATGCAATTTCCGAGGGACTGAATTTCGATAATTACATCGGAGATCCATATGAAGGTGGTACACTGACACCGGAAAGTGCTCGAATCCCTTATGATCTTGAGTTTTGTGAACTGGATATCATCGTACGGACCTATGGGGATGTAGTGGGTAACTATTCCTTACAAGTGGCCACAAAGTCTGCGAGTGAGATACAAAGTGATGAGGTGATTACGGTACCTGAAGGTGAAACATTTACCCTGCCCCTGACATTCACTCAGGACGTGCAGTTTAATGCAGCAACGGTCAATCTCCTGTACGACCAGGAGTTGGTTGAGATTATTGACATACATACTGAACTTCCTGAGGTGCAATCATACGTACACGATGACCGCATAAAATTTGCCTGGGCTGGAATGGCAGCTTACACGGCTAACCATGGCGATCACTTGATGGTATTGGAGTTGAGGACTATTGCACCGATATCTGAAACTGATGTGGTTTTCATGTTGGGCGATGACACGGAGTTTGCAGATCACGAACTCAAAGAATTGACCAATTTGGGATTATCCATACCTGGTATTTCAACTGTGGAAGAAGATGATGTGGTCGGAATTATTACACCCGATGCTGATGATTTCGCACTTAGTGCGTATCCCAATCCATTCCGTGACGAGCTGAACATTGCTTTCGAACTTGGGGTTACATCAGATGTCACCATCATGCTGTTGAATGCACAGGGATCACTTATGGCTGAATTTGCTAAGCAATCAAGAGAATCCGGGCGCCATGATCTAACAGTGAATGCAGGGGATTACTCGATTGAGCCTGGGGTGTACTTTATCAGAATGGCCGTTGATGATGGATCGAAAGTGCATTACCTGGTTAAAAGAGTGGTTTATGTGCCATAGTGACAATTGCTGGTTCGGATTCCAGAAATCATTCTGTGAGTCCGAACCAGCAAATTATTAAATTAACCAGTGATTGTGATTTTTTGCTATCTTTGAAAGTCATTTTGATCGGAGCATTCAAATAAAGTAATTACTAAACCAAAACAAAGAGAAATGAGAAACCTATCCGCTCTATTTAGCATTGTCCTGCTGACCTTTGCTTTTAACGCATCAGGGGAAAACTCAGTGACCCTGCCAAATGTCGAATCTGTTCCTGGACCAGTCATTGTCGAGGTGGATTATGATTTTACTGCCCATGATGTTTACGCATTTGAAATTGCGATTGAATTTGACACAGATGAGTTAGAATATGTTGGTTATTCTGAAGGGGATATCCCCGACGATGTCGACTTTCAAATAAATGAATCAAGTTCGGGGCTGATTGATATTTCATGGTCGAAAACAGCATCAAGAGATGATGCAGGTGTATTGGTAAACTTGGAGTTTGATTATAGCGGTACAAGCGACTCTACCCCGCTAACTTTTGAAACTACTGCAGGTACCATAGGAGATACAGCCCCTGATAGCGATCCATCCTGGCTATCGGATACGGACGGAAACATTGTGACAACTACATTTACGAATGGATCAATAATTTTTGTTTCCCCGGTACCTTTATCGATATGGGCTTTATTACTTGGGGGAATTCTGATTGTATCATTTGTCATTACCCGCCATTACCGACTGTTTTAGTTCTTGTAGGTAAGAGCTCATTTTTCTTATTGGTATAAATTAGCTGCCATTTTGTTGGCAGTTAGCCAGGAACTATACCTTTGGCACATAAAACTGGTGATCCTGCATCACATTTAGCTTCGTAACTGCATGCCTTGTATTGCAGTAATGTAAAACAACAACCATAAAGCAACAAGACTGCTCTATTTTGAAGCAATTTTGTTGCTTTTTTCAATTAAATAAGTGCATATGAACAGTAATTTATGCAGGTTCTTAAGTGCGGCGGCTGTTTTTGGTCTCTTGCTGATTAATCCATTAATTCAAGCCTGGTCAAAATCAACCGGTAGCATTACCATTAGCCATGTGATGGCTGATCCAGGCTCACAAGTCGATGTTCCCGTGACTGTTACCGGCTTTGAGGGTTTTGACATCTTTCAGTTCACTTTTCAATATGATCAGGAGGCTGCTGAATATATTGATATTGTTGACATAAATAGTGTGTTTGAAGGCCAAACATTTAACTATGGTTTTGAGGAATCCAACATTTTTGTAACTTTTTTTGGAGACGGTGCTGGTCTTACTATTCCCGATGGGGAAGTGCTTTTCAAAATACGTTTTAATTTTTGCTCAAACCCAATTGACTGTGCCCTGAATGGCTCCATGTCTGAAATTATTTTTGACACGACAGGTAATAATTATATAGTCGAGCCTGATTTTACTCCGATTTCGCTGACTTATCACGATGGCTCAATTTATGCTGACCCGCCCCTGAAAATCTTTGAACTCTCCATAGAAGGCAGCGGCTCTGTCGAGGTGGACGATACACCTTATGCTGAGCCTGTCATTGTTGAGGAAGGCACTAATCTGGACTTATCTGCTACTCCAGACGAGGGTTGGCTTTTTGCCGGCTGGTCTGGTGACCTCACCGGAAGCGAAAACCCCACCACCATCACGATGGATGACCACAAAGACGTAACGGCAACCTTTACGCCGGAATCAGTTACCGAGTATGTC
>PUNP01000960.1 GCA_003551785.1 Candidatus Brocadiaceae bacterium
AGCTGCGCTGTAAACTATCCGGATTTTAAAACCATTGTCGCATGGCCGAAAGGGGAGATACGGACTGTTTATTACAAACCCGAAATTCACTTCAAAGGCGACTATATCATACCGTCTGTCCATGGACGTGATTTCGCTCAGGTCAGGATTGTTTAATCAGCAGAAATCAGGATTGCTCCGGGGAAAAAACGAAAATCCAGACCAGTGACGCTGTTTGTCCCGGGTGGTGTGCTATAATACGTGCGACGATGTCGGAAGATTTCAAATTTCACATTCACCACCCATCAGAAAAAGGAGAAATTGCCATGCGGGAAGAGAATGAAGCATCCACCGGTGCAAGGGAAGAACTGAGACAGAGGATCGTCGTATCAGACGCTTCTTTGCCGGACGAAGTGCGCCCTTTCGACTCCGAAGAGACCATGATAGAGATGGCTTACCTGTTTCTCAATCTGCGGGACAAGCTGAACAGGGCATCAAACAGGGATAAAGGCGGTGAAGAAGCCAAAAAACTGGCGAAAGAAGTGGAAGAATTCTGCAGTTACTGGCATCGGGCGTTTGGCTTGACAGACGACAAGATCAGTTTCTGCGTGCGGTGCAATGAACTTGGTCTCTCGGAGATAGAACGCGAGATTCTGATGGTGCTGCTCCTTGACCGCATGGGGCTGATTGACCGCCCAGTCTATGACTGCGGTCAGGTACTCTCTCAGCTCAGCCTGTCCGGTTCCAAAGCTCTCGAAGCCATCAGGGCGATGTCGCCGAATAGCAGGCTGGCCAAAGAAAACCTGATATTTTTCGACGATCCGGAGATGTCACCGCGTGACCGCCATATCACGCTCGATCCTCTGCTTGTGGATTCCTTCATAAGCGGGGAGAATGAAAACAAGGCATGGGATATTGAAAATGAAGATCAGCTTTATGACAAACTGCGCAAACTCATTGATCTGTATGAGAAGAAGGTTGATAGTTTCGGGCGAGGTTTCCCAAGATATCGGCGCAGTGACAAAGACGAATTTTTTCGCGTTAATCGCCGGATCGACTATATGAAATCCCGTTTGCAGCGCACGTTGGACGCACGGCCTGAATGGGGACTCTCCCGGCTTATGAAAGCATTGGGTGAAGGCAGAACATGTGAAAAGGACATCGTGCTCGCCCTCTTGAGCAAGGAACTGGGTCACCGGGAGGATTCGGAACAACTGTTTGAAGGCCGGAGCCTTGCCCGCATAGCCTGCGACAAGGCCGATAATGTCAAGCGGCAGTTCGATCTTCTCAGGTCCGACGCCAAACTGATTGAAAATAAGTTCGTGCAGCCATGCGGCGGCGCCGGCGCGCTGATCGACGATACTGATGAAGAAGTTGCTCAGACCGAGTATGAACTTGCCGAGAAGGCGATGGGGATTCTCGATTTAGAAAGGCGTGAGAAGAAGGACGCCCTTAAAAACATGGGCATAAGGGAGCCGAAAATGCGCTTTGACCAGCTTGTGCTCTCGCCCCAGGTCCGCCATGCACTGGATATGGCGCTTGCCCAGGCGCGTAACGCCGAGGTGCTGGTGAAAGACTGGGGCCTTGGCGACGTGATAACATACGGCAGGGCGGTCACGCTGCTTTTCAGCGGCCCGCCCGGCACCGGCAAGACCGCATCGGCGGAGGCGTTGGCCAGCGAACTGGAGTGCCCGCTGCTGGTTGCCGACTACTCAAAGATACAGAACTGTTTTGTGGGAGTGACGGAGAAAAATATCGTTAAAATATTCCGTCAGGCACGGTCTCATGGTGCTGTTCTGTTCTGGGACGAGGCCGATGCCATGTTCTATGACAGGGACATGGGGCACAGGAGCTGGGAGGTGCGGGACGTGAACGTTCTGCTCCAGGAGCTGGAGAGGTTCGACGGCGTTTGCATCCTGGCTTCCAACCGGAAGTGCTCGCTTGATAAGGCGCTGGAGAGGCGGGTGAGCGTCAAGGTGGAATACGAGCGGCCGGACGCTGAAATGAGGAGGAAAATATGGGAGAAGCTGGTTCCTGAGAACATGCCGCTTGCAGGAGAAGTTGACTTCGGCAGGCTCTCGGAGGCGGATCTGAGCGGCGGCGAGATCAAAAATGCCGTGCTGAACGCCGCCCGAATTGCCGTTGCACGCGGGAAAGAATCAAAAGTGAAGATGTCGGACTTTGCCCGAGCCATCGACATGGAGACCGACGGCAAGTGGTCGGAGCAGGACAGTAAAGTGGGCTTTATTGCATGATTGGGAAAATAGGGATTGCTGCTTGACTTCATCGTTGTATGGCAATAAGATAAAGGCGGCGCGGGGCGCCGCAGAATCACCGGTGTCTTTCCCGTGGATCAAGCTGGACAAGGGATGGCGGCCCGGGGGCGTGGCCGAAACCCCGGCTCGTAGTGGACGCTTTCAAGCGTCCCTGTGTTAGCGTAGCGTTTTCCGGAGTTCGGAGCGCCCTTGAAAGAGCTCACTGCAAACCTGTGGCAATTTATCGGCCTGGCTTCTGGGGGCGTGGCTCGAAGGGGTCTGCATGCGTGTTTGTGAGTTTCGGGCCGAAGACAACAAACAAAACCGGAAAACTAAAAAAATGTGCGGACGATTCACACTGACTGCCAAAACAGAAAAGATTGCCGATGATTTCGGTATCGATGAAGTAAAGGATGATATCGGGTTTGGCTACAATATCGCGCCCGGCCGGAATGTCGCTGCAATCATCGAAGACGGTACAAGAAGGCTCGGCCTGCTGAAGTGGGGACTGATTCCGTCATGGGCCAAAGACCCTTCCATTGGGAACCGGATGATAAACGCCCGTGCGGAAACGTTGACTGAAAAAACGACTTTTAAAGGCCTTGTCAAAAGGAACCGATGTTTGGTAGTTGCGGACGGGTTTTTTGAATGGAGATCGGAGGGGGGGCAAAAAAAGCCTTTTTACATATTCCTGAAAAGCCGAAGCTTGTTTGCGTTTGCCGGGCTTTGGGACATATGGACCTCGCCTGATGGAGAGAAAGTGCCGACCTGCACCATCATTACCACCAAGCCGAATAACGTGTTGAAAAACATCCACAGCCGGATGCCGGTGATACTTACTGACAAACATATCGACCTGTGGCTTGACCGGACGGTGCAGGATAGAGATCAGTTAAACTCTCTGTTGAAACCATATCCGGACGATGAAATGGATTTTCATGAAGTTTCAACAAAGGTCAATTCGCCTGGGAATGATTCGGCGGAGTTGATAAGGAAGGTCGGATAACCTGAGGTTAAAAGGGGAGGTATTATGGAAAGGGATATGACATTTTTGCCTGGGGGTCGGAAAATGCATTTGCTGGGGGCGGGGTTG
>PUNP01000103.1 GCA_003551785.1 Candidatus Brocadiaceae bacterium
ACAGCAAGAACAACCATGCCCCGATCTCCGCTGCCGCCAATGCTAGATTCGGATTCTCTGGATAGGGATATGACGCAACCGCAATTCCGGCTAGAGCGAAAGGCAACGAAACAGTGTAGTAAGTGTATTTCCCCTTCTGCTCCCAGAACCGCGCACTATATTCATCACGGCGGGCCTTTGCTTTTTCAAAATCATCCTTCAAACGCATACCTCTCTCTTTTGGGCAACCCAACGCTCAGCTTAACCCGCCGGCTTTGGAGCGCCAGCGGAAAAGCCGGTCGGGTTCAAGCTTTTGTTGGGCAACACATACATGCTAAATCTCGCCATTCACGACAGCTTCCTGAACTCACTTTCTACGAATATACCGCGAAGCACTCAGAAATAGCTCGTTACGCTTCAATCGCACGCCAGTCTGATCTAGCTGGTACCCGCGGAACTCCATTACTTGCCGAACCATACGGCCAACCATCTGCTTCCATCTATCCTCGCGGATCACATCAGGAAACTCGTGAAGGAGCTGCGGCTGAATAGCCTCCAACGCCGGACGACCTAGATATGTAGCGGTCTCCAGTCGTATCCAAATATCACTACCCTGTAGGAATTCCCACAAGCGGCGGCCATCTGGAGTATCAGCCAAATCTGAATAGGTACCAGGATCAAAGTTGGGTTCTCGATAAGTCATGGTTAAATCCTCCTATATCTCAACAATGGAGGATCCATTATGACATGTCGTTTTCGACATGTCACTTGCCATATAGCATATCTTGCCTTCATGCCCAACGCAGAGCTTTGCGGCAATTTTGGAGCCGCGAAGCGGTGGAGAAATTGTCCGCCAACAGCGACTTGTTATGCATTGAACAGTCCCCGCCTGAACACTCCAAGCTTCTCTGCCCACTCTATTGACACTTTGTGGAGTAGATCAGCAAGCTCTCTACAGCACTCAGGAGTAAAAAAAGCATTATCTTCACCCAAGTCAGTATTGATGTATTCAAGAATATTTCCATGGCAAAGGTTGTGACGAACACGCACGACCTCTGCATTGACTTGATTGGGCTTCTTACTTTCTAGCCTTTCTAGAAAGTCATCTTCTTCTGGAAAAGCCAAAGCCTCTACTGGGAGACCTGCCTCGTGTGCGGACTTCAGAAGTCTGTTGCTTAGTGTTTTGACAGGATCAAGTGCTTCCACTCGGGCCGGGTTCTCTACTTGAGAAATCGTAACTCTCAACGAAGCTTCGATACCGTTAAGGAAGCTTGTACATGCTGGTAGGTAGAGCTCGCTTTTCAGTGCTTGAACCGCCTGCGTAAAAAACCAATGGACTTCTGCACCAATACCTTGCTCAGCGAAGAACACTCTCTCTTGATGTTCTCTACGTCCCATCTCTATGAACTCTTGAATTTCTTCATCCATGCACTGACCTCAAGAGGCATAACGCTGGCCATCACGCGCTTGTCGCGTGCATGGCATTGTTAGGCATCAGTTTTCCGGGCAATAAGCTTCTTGAACTGATCAATTGTTGGCATCGGATCAATCCGATGAATAATTCGATGACAGTTTGAGCAAACTACGGCTAGGTCAGCCAACGTTGTTACATGACCTTTGTCCATTTGACTAATTGGCTTCAAATGATGGACCTCGCAAAACCCGTAACCGTGCTGCCCATACCTCGCCTCAAAATCAAACCCACAAGCCTCACAGCAAAGCTTACCCTTAGTGGCAAGGACAGATTTCTTTTTCTTCTCCACCAACGAAGGGTTGCGCTCTCGCCGAAGGTGGGCCACCAGTCGGGGATTGCCCTCGTTAGCTGTTGCTTCAGTGTCAACATCGGGCAATCTGCTCGTTCGCGCCCCGGACTGGATATATTTGATGACATCATCAACCAACCCGGCGCTTTCCGGTTTATCCGCATACCAAACGTTACTTTGTCCAATGCCCCCCTTTACCCGCCTAGGAATGAGGAAATCCCTCTCCTCTTCCGGAATTAAGTGTGCATTCTCTACCGGTGCGACAATTCGGTACTCCGTGATATTGTTGCTTCGATGCTTCTTACAGGGGTTTGGGATCTCCTGCAAATCACGAAATACGGTTGCATTTGTATACCAGCCAACAATTGCGGTGCCACCCGCATTCGGGCCTGCGGTCCAAATAACCGTTACGCCATCCGCCTGATCGGCACCTTTTGACGCGCCCAATCGTTCTACCGAAATACGACCTGTGGGCTGCACATATCCGTACACTTTTCCCCTACAGGCCGTGAAATTACATACCTCGTGGCCCACCGCGTCCTTGTTATATGACCCCCCGCGTTCGATGGAGTCTCCCTGAATTCCATCGTAGTGCTTCATCCACCCGATATTGCAGAACACAATGACCATCTACACCTTCTCCTGATGCCTAACGCCGCGCTCTGCGGCAAGTTTGGAGCGCAGCGAAAAACTTGTCCGACAGCAGCGCCTTGTTAGTTGTCTCATTAGAGGCTTATCTCATAACTGACAAGCACCTATTTAATATCTGTCTATTTCCGATTATTATCAACTTTAGCTTTTTCCTTGTTCTAGTTATGTTTTGAAATAACATTTTTACTGAATCATAGTATGTTTGGGAGTTGTAGATCAACTTCCCATCTGCTCCATACGAGAAGTATTGATCTATTACCACGGCAACATTGTCAAATTCTTGACCAATGACCCGATGTGAATTTTTACTAGAAAGCTGCGAGTATGACTCATGGTGTTCATTACTATATTGAGAGGGCGTCAATCTAAGAACCTCCCAACCCTCACCACTTATGAGGGAAATATAGTTCTTAACATTTGATGAATCTGTGAAATAATCAAAGTCAATATTCCCGCAATTCGATACAGCGATATTATTCCTCTTGTTATCGAACAGAACCTTAATAAAGTTCGCAATTTCTTTGTTTGTTCTTATTTTGTCCGACAAGCTGTACTTGTACGCACCGCCAATGGCATCAATTTTAGCTTCAATGTTCGTACGTGATTCGGATCTTGACAAAGTTTGTTGCCTATCGTATGAAAAAATACAATGCGTATTTTTTGATGATGCCTCTACAACCAAATTATCGAATTGATTTGACCGTATTCTTTGTGTTTCATCGACAACGACGAGACCGACACTAGTCAAATCATAATTCCTAAAGTCTCTTATAGAGACAATATTCCAGCCTGAATTAATAAGACTTTGATGCCCTTCATTCAGCTGCCCACAATGCACAACTACTGTCTGCATAGTTGCCATGAGTGACCTTACAATATCGTATGTCAACAAAGTTTTTCCTGTACCTGCTCTTCCAGTTAATGAAACAACAGA
>PUNP01000329.1 GCA_003551785.1 Candidatus Brocadiaceae bacterium
AATAATTGTTTCTTCTTCTCTGTACCACGGGGGCCTCTGGCCAGGGCTTTGTATCTTAGTTCTTCAGCTGCATCCGGACATTTATCATAAAAGGGGGTGAAATTGTGAGAATATCCATCTCCCATGACGTAATTATTTTTTTTATCTCCTTCATGCTCTATCAGTCCGAGTTCCGGCCGTTCCCAATGGATTCCGTCCTGACTTTCCGCATAAGCCGTGATTTCGGGACTTGACCTGACCCGTTTCATGTACTCATCTTTTGTCTTGAGTTGAGTAATATCGTAAGGTTCCCCGCCGGTTCTGTAGTACATGCGGTAAAGGTTCTCGTCCTTGAAAACCGTTGCATAGCCGAAGTTCTCTCCGGAAAGCACTTCTTCCCGCCTGACGGGGGAATGCAGCTTCAGTCGGAGGTCTTTCATTTCATCAATCAGCCAGTCATCGACAAACAACTCCAGGCGCGCCCCGATCGTCTTCACATAACTCATTCCAATCTGCTCCATTAACGTTAACTTGAAAAAATTACAGCTTATACATCCTCAATCCATATGGGTGAAATCCACGCATGCTGCCCGTTCCTCTGCCTGACCTCCACGTGATACATATCACATCCTCGTTTTTTTTCACCGTCTTTCCAAAATGCGTTATATTTATATTCAGTTTCAGGTATGGCCTCATGGACGAGCACCGCTTCGGAATTGTAGGGCTTTACATGGCCGCTAATACCGCCCTTCAGCAGTTCGTTGATGGATTTTCTAATTTTTATCCCGTTCACATCAATAAACATTTCTGTTGCACAATCTCCTTCTATCTCAAAAATAAGGGAGGCTGTTTGGGGATGCAGGGTGGTCGGATTCTTAAAAGAAGTACATTTCCACCGGGCTTCCATTTCAGTTTCCTGCAGTATAGAATTTTCCAGGTTGTTTATTTCCGGATTCTCCGCCATATCCTGCTGAGGCGCAAGTATGCCCCTGCCCCTGAAACAGGGTTCAACTGAAACTATTTTCCCTCCGTTCAGGGAACACATTCCTTCCCACAGATAACCGGTTTCCTCGCGTCCCCAGCCCATCTCCACCCTGATTTTATATCTGGAAGGCTCTTTTTCCCCTTTCCCTATAAACTCACCGTTAACAACTCGCCATGGCGCCATATTTTTATATATAATTATTTTATCCAAATGGTCACAGGCAGTTATCGCCAAAGATATTTCCCTATCGCCCTCATCGCTGATAACACTCCCCATGTATTTTCCGTTTATCTGAAAAAGGCATCGTATTTTATCACCAGTTACTGCATAGGTGCGTCTCGCCAATAGAGCATCCCAGATTGACCTTCTGCTACATTGCGCGGCCAGCACAGCCGTTCTTCCATCCCCGTAGGACCCCGGATAGCCGGCATGGTGGTCGGTAGAGGCGGTAAAACCGAATCTATGGCCCCTTTCCAGTCCGGCATTTATCGTTGTTCTGGAATCGACCGGACCCATAGTATGCAGATACGGGAATGCACCGGCATCGGACATTCCGCTTCCATGTTTGGAATAGACCTCTGCAACGGGACTGATCTCCGGGTTGAAAGCTTCCCAGTTGCAGCCCCGATAACCCGGCGTATAGCCGACATGGTGTGGTATTGCAATGACAGGTCGAGGAAAAAGTTTCTCTGCGAGTTCCATCGGAGTTCCCGCGTAAAAAAGCGGCAGAGCGTCATCACTGGATAATATATGATAATCCCCGCATAATCTGGAATGTATCTCATAGCTTTGAAAGGTAACGAAACTTCCCGGATCGTTTTCGTTTGTAATTGTTTCCCGCACATATTCCCAATTATCCGCGAGTTTTTGAAAACCTTCTTTATGGTATTTTTCCGCAAACTCGAAGCCTTTTTGCCCGGTCAGCATATCCGGCCACATTGCATGTCCGGTAACAGAACAAAAGTCGAGATGCCCACGCGCTGCTTTCAGTGCGTTCTCAAGGCTCCCGTAGCCGTAGGTCATTCCGCAATGATTATGTATATCGCCCCAGTATATATTCATCATATTTTTTGTGAAAGGTTAAAAAACGCAGTGATCTTGAAGATCAAGGTTTATGTTCATCGAACAACCCGCTGAGTTCCTCACAGTAATCCCATAGACCGGCCACATCCGCGCCTATTTTAATAAATTTATATCCCATATTTACTATATCATCCAAGTTTTTCTTATTGGCGGCCGCACCGGCAAACTTGCCATTGGCCCGGGCAGCCTCGGCAACTTTTTTCATGGCCTCACGGACATCAGGATTGTCTCTCTCTCCCGGGGCCCCGATGCTATGGCTGAAATCAAGTGCTCCGAAAAAAAGCATGTCGATACCGCTGACTGCTGCAATGGTATCGAGTTCTTCTACAGATTCGGGGTCCTCAATCTGGATCATGACGAACTTGTGGTTGTTGCTGTGTTTAATATATCTGTCCAAAGGCATTTGGGAATAAGCTCCATCTGCATTCCCCCCATCTATAGGACGCCTTCCTGCCGGGTGAAAACGGGTAATCTTAACAATATCCCCCGCCTGTTTACAGCTCATAACATGCGGTATCATTATACCCGCAGCATCCAGTTCAAATGGTTTAATATAATCGCTGTAACTGCCCCTTGCAACTCGAACCATGAGATCAGCATCATTGACTTTAGCTGCCATCACCTGATTTTTAATCACCGACCAGTCGTTGGGAACATGTTCAAGATCGGTCCATACACAATCGAAACCGGCCATGGCGGCAATTTCTACAACAGCGGGATCGCATGTGTTGACTTTGAAGCAACTGACGAGGTTTCCTTCTCTGAGTTTTCGAAGAACCTTGCTTTTTCTCATTTTTATTTGAACCTCAATGAAAAGATATCAGCGTCTTTCATTTCGAAACGGATTTGAGTTAACATAAATCAAAGCCTGACCAGGGCCAGATAACTTGATGTTTTTTCCTTGTGTGAGAGATAACAGTCCTCACAGCATCTCATCATGAATCCGAAACCAACTTTTGCGCCAGAGCGGCCATCTCCGGGCTGCCTTCCAATTTTCCATCTGACGTGAAGCGCGTAAAACAGGCGGTTTCGTAAAAATTATACACATCGATGTCCCGATGAGGTCTGAGGATATTGTCGATTTCCCAGGACAGGTGATGGTGAGGCCCGTCGAATGAGACGACCCCGCCGGCCCGTGACGACTGGTAGATGAAAGGTATTCCCGATTCCCTGGCGGCAAGACCGATCAAATCGACCGCCCGTCGGATGTTGTTCGGCAGCATGGTAAATGCACCGCGGAACTCGACATAATCGGCGATTTCACCGATCCATGTGCG
>PUNP01000395.1 GCA_003551785.1 Candidatus Brocadiaceae bacterium
GAAGCCGGCGCTGGTAAAGTCACGGTTTTGGGAGTCGTCGACCGACAGGAAGGGGCAAGTGAAGCTTTTGAAGAGGCCGGCGTTGAGTTCAGACCGCTGCTGACCAAGCAGGATTTGCTAGTGGTCCATTCCACTAGGTGACTAACTGATATGTATTTACAATAATAATTTTGGGGAAGAAAAAAATTGAGCGATGTATGGAAAAAGAGGGCTATTTAGATAACAGAGAGTTGCTTGTTTGTTCAGTTAACCTCAGTGATGAAGAGGTGGATTTTGATGCCCCGGAGGGAATCGGATATTATATCGACCCCGATATGCCGCAGACAAGAGCCCCTATGAGAGCGGTAGCCGCCGACCGGGCTCCCTGGGAAGTGAACCATGGCGGTGAAGGCGTCAATGTGCTGTTCAACGACGGCCATGTCATATTCATCAGACCCGGGGACAGCGGACCGGCTGATAAGATAAGCAATCCTTATATTGACGAGGATACGGATATATATTCCTACACCGGCGATCCTGAAAAAAATGCCTGGATACGGTGGGAACGATAATATACCGGGATGAACAGTCGACTCATAGATATCCAGTGAACGCCATATCCACAAGTAGGTGCGAGTTGCTACTCGCACCTACAAATATTGACTGTCAACGCCCCCTGACCCTGACAAATCGTGCGCGCCCCGTTCTCGCATCGATAACCCTGAGCAGAACGCCATTTTCGGGGGTTGTTCCTGCCATGAGAGCCTCAAACTCTTCGACATTCCTGACAGTTTGCCTGTCGACAGAGATAATGATGTCGCCCTGATTGATTTCGTCAACCGCCGGACTTTCCCTGTCGATATTTTGTACGACGACGCCGTAAAGTTCCGGATTACCCAACTGCTCCCTGATTTCGTCCGTCACCGTCATCACATCAATATCCAGCCAGTTACCTCTGCCTGCTCCCCGTCCTTCATGTTCCAGCAGGCTGTCCACGGTGATTTGTAATGTTAAGGTCTCACCGTCCCTGAATATTTCGGCATCAACGCTTTCTCCCGGCCTTGTATCAGCCACCAGCAGGCGGAGCTGGGTGAAATCTTCGACAGCTTTCCCGTCCCAGCTAACAATGATATCCCCCGCTTCAATCCCCGCTTCATCGGCGGGCGAGCCGGGGATCAGTTCATTGACAAGCGCCCCCTTCCTGCTGTCATAACCGAACGATTCGGCAAGTTCAGGTGTGAGGTCGGCGCCGTAGATGCCGAGGTAGCCTCGCTCGACGGTTTCACCGGCTATGAGCGGCTCAATAACGGTTTTGGCCATGTTAATAGGAATGGCCAGTCCGATACCCATATACCCCCCTGTCTGGCTGATAATCGCGGTATTTATCCCAACAACTTCACCTTTTAAATTCACCAGTGGGCCGCCGCTGTTGCCGGGGTTGATGGCCGCATCCGTCTGTATGAGATTCTCATATCTTGCAAGGCCCACACTCCGCCCTTTAGCACTGACTATGCCGGTGCTCACCGTATAGGAAAGTCCCATAGGATTACCTATGGCAACGACCCATTCGCCTACATACAAGTCGTCTGAATCGCCCAGTACGGCAACGGGCAGATCATCAAAGCTCCCCTTTATCCTTATTATCGCCAGTTCGGTAGCCTCATCTGTACCACTGATCTCCGCTTCAAACTCTCTGCCGTCCGCCAATTTGACTTTAAGATTATCGGCATCGGCAACCACGTGATAGTTAGTAAGAATATGACCTTCATCGTCGATAATAACGCCGGAACCCAGACCTTGCTGGCGGAATTCTCTTTCAGGCTGCTCACGGCGTTCGCGGGGCCCGAAGAACTCCTCGAAAGGGCTTCGGCCCGGCCCGAAAAATTCTTCAAAAGGACTCCGGGAGCGTGGTGAACGCATCGTCACTCTCCTTTCCGCTTCAATCCACACAACTGAAGGCGATACCTGGTCGGCGGCATGGCGGAATACCCGGCCCAGATTAACAGCCAATTCCTGCAACTCATCGAGTTCTTCATTATCATCCTCCTTTTCACGTGCAGGCGCCTCAAGTGCAGCGGAATAAGCAGGATTGACAATGCTCATACCACCTGTTGTAAATAAAACGCATGAACCAACGAAAAGAAACGCTGCAAACAACGAAAATACATGTTTTAGCCTACGCTTATTAACCATCAAGTTTACCTCCTGCTGATAAAACAGATTATAGCTTTATTTAATAAAAAAGGTGGAAGCCTCCATTGAATCCCGGTTTTCACTGCTTCCCTGTGTCAGTGGGATAATGACTCGGAAGCGCTCTGTAGCTGAAGTCAACGACTCATCGCTTTGTTATAATCAAACACGCATCCGGCCACCTGCAGCATAATCACCGAAACACAGGGCGAAAATGTGATTACCTAATACTCCATTCCATATTACTTAGTTGTAGAACGAGAACGATTGTTCATTATGTTTGGAATACACTATCCTCGATTGTGCCAAATGGAATAGCAACAATATTTAGCGTGGAGTGACATCTCAGTACCGCCTCTTCCGTCTTCTTTTGTCTTCAGCTTGCTGCTTTTTCAAGTAGAAATGCAGCCCCAGGCACAGCACAGCTGCGGAAATAAGGAGCATAATGATTATTTGGAAAAATGAAAGGTCCCATCGTTCAAAAGCACTCTGATAGGCGAAATGTTCCCTTTCAGCTTCTATTGTCCGTCCGACAATCAGCGGAGTTGTTATATGGCCTCCACGGGTCGGATAAGTGATAAGCTGATAAAAGACACCGGTAATCTCGGCAACGTCATGTCTTCCGATCTCCCTCTCCGGTTCCTCAATAACATAAAAGCTGTACCACCTGTCGAGGGCGTCCTGGATTTGCCCTTCATAAACGGAATCCAGCCCGAGTTCGGGAAAATCCACGCTGTCATTTTTCTCGAGCCTCCGCAGAGTACCTCTAAAGCTGCACACCCGACCGATAAGCCTGTCTCTACGGTCTTCATCGTTAAAATCATCCCAAACTATTGAACGGTCCACTCTTTGCTTTAATTCTTCTTGAGGCACGGCCATAACTGCACTCAAGATGTGCTGAAGCACCGCCTGGTCTACGGGGGTGAAACGTATTCCCTGCCGTTCGACTATACGCCCTAACGCGCTCCCGCCAATGAGTATAGGCTCAACCAATTGAGATGGGTCTTCAGGGTCTGAAGTAGGAACGGTGGTAAATTGGAAATCATCATCCTTTTCTACTTCGATTCTGGAATCTTCATCGAAAACAGGAGTAATATGCCGGGATGCTGTTATACCTGCAATAATAAGCAGAATCAGCGCAACACCGGATATCCA
>PUNP01000224.1 GCA_003551785.1 Candidatus Brocadiaceae bacterium
AGCAGAGGCAGTTAGGGGAATTTCTCAAGGCTGCTGACATTTACGTGACCCCTTATCCGAAAAGTGAGCAGATCAACAGCGGAACACTGGCCTATGCGCTCGGTGCGGGGAAACCGATTGTATCTACTAATTACTGGTATGCCGAAGAATTACTCGATGATGGTCGAGGGATGCTGGTCGATGTTCAACAACCCCGGGCCCTGACCGATTCGATTCTGGAATTGCTGGATGAACCGGATAAGTTGAGAGCGGTTCGGGCTAAAGCGTATGAATTCAGCCGGGATATGGTATGGTCGGAAGTAGGGCAAAGATACGTGGACACCTTCAGGTCGGCTATGAGTGCCGCGAGGGGCAGGGCGATTATGCCGGATGTGACTATGCGGCATATGCTCCCTATTACCGGACTGCCTAAGCCCAAGCTTGATCATATCTCGCGCATAACCGATGATACCGGCATGCTGCAGCATTCATTACATAAACTTCCTAACCGGCATCATGGATACACTACGGACGACAATACCCGCGCTATGGTGGTGACAGCTAAATTCAACTACCTGTTTAATAATAAAGAGGCGCGCAGGCTTCTTGAAATATACCTCTGCTTTGTCCAATACGCCCAGAGGTCCGACGGGCTTTTTCATAATTTCATGGGGTATGACCGGCAGTTTTTGGATACTGTCAGCAGTGATGATTGTTACGGGCGGGCCTTGTGGGGGTTGGGTTATGTAGCTTACAGGGCACCGGAAAAGTACCAGCAGCCTGCTATAGAGACGATGGAGAGGGCCTTGCGGGTAGAGAATCTTCTGGGTGTATTGAACCCGCGTGGCAGGGCTAATGCTATATTGGGGCTATATTATTATATTCAGCGTTTTCCCGAGGCACACGATATCGAAGGTAAAATTCACTGGTTGGCATCGAAAAATTTAGAGATATTAGACCATCATAGAGAAGAAGATTGGGTATGGTTCGAACCCGAAATAACATATGACAACGCTATTCTGTCGCAGTCGATGTTTCAGGCTCACGAGGTCACCGGAGATGAGTCTTTCCTTCATGCGGGATTGGAAACTCTGGAATTTCTGATGTTGAAATGCTTTAGAGACAATCATTTATCTTTGGTTGGGACTGAGGGCTGGCACGTTAAGGAAGGTGGGGCGGCTCAATTCGATCAGCAGCCAATCGATGCTTGTGGAATGGTTGAAGCCCTGAAATCCGCCTTCCGGTCGACAGGGGAGCGTCGTTACCTGAAACATATGCGGCTGGCTTTTGATTGGTTTCTGGGCGTCAATGATATGGAGGTTCCCTTATATGATTTTGCTACGGGGGGATGTGCTGACGGGCTGACTTGTGAGGGGCCTAACCTGAATCAAGGCGCTGAAAGTTCGCTTTGCTGCCTTCTGTCGTTATTGACGCTATTTGAGCTTTATTCCGAACAGGACAGTCTGGGACCAATCTAACCATTTTTACTTGCATTTATTGCTGAAAGTTGTAATCATATTGGTAAGTTTTTCTTGAACCATGAAACATGAACGAAGATCACTATTTAATTCAGTGACCAACGGGGTTTGCTGAATATGTTTTGAGATTTTAAACAGAATGCTATTTTATGCCACAGAAAAAGCCCATAGTCATGATAAGCAGTTGGCCTCCGCGAAAATGCGGCATCGGTACATTTGCCGAAGAAGCGCTGGAATTTATTAAGCAAAAAGACTCTGACAGGCCCGTCTATGTCATATCACATACTGACGGGGAGGGGGATGGAGTTTTTCCTCTGATTGACTTGAGCCAACTTGATTGGTATAAGGCTGTTGCAGAAAAGGTTAAAGAACTTGATCCATACGCTGTTCATCTACAGCACGAATATGGGCTTTATAATTCTTATGATGAGAACGGTGACCATGACAACAATATCGGTTTCTTGCAATTGCTGGATGAGTTGAAGGGTATCCCCACCATAGTGGAACTTCACACCGTTCATGGGCGTATGAAGGAGCATGAGGAACAGTTTATTCGCGATTTGGCGCCGCGTTGCAGCGTTGTGCTCTTCAAGTGTCATTACCAAAAATGGCGCCTTGAATGGAGCTTTTCCGGATACGGGTGGGAAATACCGCAGAATATCATGATTGTTCCGCACGGTGCCCGGCCGGATCGAAGGTATGCTATTGACCAGGCCGACGACCTGAAAGACGAAATAGGGCTCGGGCATCTGAAAGGCAAACACGTTATCGGGCTTATCGGTTGGATACAGCGCAATAAACGCTGGGACGTGGTCACTAATATGTGGGAGGATGTGCGTGAGGAGATTGAGAGTAAGACGGGGGAAGATTGGCTGCTTTTAGCTGCCGGTGACCTTCGCGATCCGCATGACATTGGTGCTTATGACGATTATATGTCTGGTGTGAACGTTTTGGCTGAAAAAGGCGCCGCCGAATTTTATAAGTTTACTCCCCGGGGTGCTATTTATTACAAGGTAATGGCCGTTTGCGATTTTGTTTTACTCCCTTCTTTAGATGAAACCCAATCGGGGACGCTGGCCCGCATAATAGCTCTAAATAAACCTTTTATAACTACCGCCCCCCTCGAAGGCCTCACGGCTCAGACTCTTGAAAGCGGCGGCGGGCTGCTGTTCACCAACCGCCAGATGCTCCAGAACCAAATCCTTCGTATGGCGACCGATGAGAGCCTCAGGTGGCAATTGGGACATAACCTACACCAATATCTCCTCTCAGTAGTCAGTTGGGAAATTATTGCCGATAAATATTTCTCGGCTTATGAGATGGCAAATCAGCAGGAACATGAAGGTATTCCGGTCGAAATACCCCCCGAATTTTAATTTTAAATCTTCTAAACACTTATTTCAGAGATTGATATGCTTGAACATTTTTTTAGTCCTAATTCAATTGCGGTTATAGGGGCCAGTCGAACCCCGGGAAAAATCGGACATGACTTATTACGGAATCTTTTGGATGCAGGTTTTGCTGGCGATATTTATCCAATCAACCCCAAAGCAGATGAAATTTTGGGGATGAAATGCTATAAGGATCTTGCCGAGGTCGGTCAAAAAATAGACCTGGCCGTTATCGTTCTGCCGTCTGCGATAGTGCCGGATGTAGCGGAAAAATGTGGTGAAACGGGTATAGATTCCATAATAGTTATTTCCGCCGGTTTTAAGGAATCCGGGGATGAAGGAAAAGAAAGAGAGCGGATACTCACTGAAATTTGCGATAAATACGGCATCAGGTGCATAGGTCCTAACTGCCTTGGTGTCATCAGTCCCCCCTCGGGGCTTAATGCTTCGTTCAGCGCTACCATGCCGCAGGC
>PUNP01000840.1 GCA_003551785.1 Candidatus Brocadiaceae bacterium
AGCTTAGAAGGAGGTTGGCAGTTTATGGCGCGAAAAACACAGATAGTTAAAACAGAGCGTAAAAACCCGAAGTTTTCTACCAGATACGTAAATCGCTGCTCTTTATGCGGTCGGTCCAGAGCTTATATGCGTAAATTTAAGATATGCAGAATCTGTTTTCGCAAATTAGCCAGTGAGGGGAAAATACCTGGCGTTAAGAAAGCTAGTTGGTAATATATAAGAGGAATATTAAAAATGATGACAGACCCAATCGCGGATATGTTGACCAGAATAAGGAATGCTTTAAGTATAGAGGCTGATTACGTTGAAATGCCTGCCTCGAAAGAGCGTAATGGGATTGCTGAGGTACTTAAACGAGAAGGTTATATTAAAGACTACAAGGTTATTTCTGATGATCCACATTCATTGTTGAAAATTTATTTAAAATATGGTCCTGTGGGTAAGAAGGTTGTTCGAAAAATACAAAGAGTTTCCACTCCCTCCCGCCGCATTTATAAACCTGTTTCTGAACTGGGTTATGTTGCAAACGGGATGGGAATATCTATTGTCTCTACAAGTAATGGTATATTAAGCGATCGTGAATGCCGAATACATAACGCCGGTGGAGAGGTTATTTGTATCGTTGAATGATTCTAATGCAACTTTTATCGATGTAAGAGGTTAAGTTATGTCTAATATGCTGACTCCAATATCAGTACCCGATAAGGTCGATGTGAAAATTGATAATTCGGGGGTCATTAATATAAAAGGGCCTATAGGTGAATTGCAGCATCAGGTTCCTGATCAAATTGACGTCATTTTTAACTCCGATGACAATTCTATCAAGGTCGAACGCCAGGGTAATAATCGGAAAGTTCGTGCCTTACATGGTTTACACCGGAGCTTGTTAGCTAATATGGTTGAAGGCGTTTTGAATGGTTTCGTTAAACAGATGGAAATACACGGTACGGGCTATACCGTTGATGAACAGGGGAAACAGTTGATTTTTAGAATAGGATTCTGCCACGATGTTCGATTTGATGTTCCGGAAGATATTAAAGTAGAAGTAGAACAACGCGCCGCGCAGCCCGGGAATCCAGCCAGGTTTAAACTAACCGGCATTGATAAGCACGAACTGGGACAGTTTGCTGCTAATATCAGAAAGGTTCGCCCACCTGAGCCGTATAAAGGTAAAGGTATCAGATATGCAGATGAAAGAGTCATCAGGAAAGAGGGTAAAGCATTTGCTGGTCTGGAATAGCTCTTAGTGGGTGCAATGTTGTTATCGTTAGTTAATGTCTGTTGTATTAATATATGTAAGTACTATCTTTATTCTGTTGCTATGCGACTGAGGGATAATTTAAGAGATGAATGCAAATAAAAAAAAGCGGCAGATGCGTCTTAAAAGGCATCGTCATATACGTAAGCGAATGGAAGGCACACCTCAAAAACCGAGGCTATGTGTGTATAGAAGTAATGAACATATTTATGCTCAAGTTATTGATGACTGGAGCGGGAACACACTTACCAGCATCTCCACTTTGAGCAATGAAGTCAAGGATAAGGTAGAAAAATCCGGGAAGGTGGATGCTGCTAATACCGTTGGCTCGCTTTTGGGGCGTAAATGTTTAGATTTGAATATCAGGAGCCTTGTTTTTGACCGCGGGGGGTATAAATATCACGGTCGTGTTAAAGCTCTTGCTGACGGTGTTAGGAAAACGTATGAAGAAGAGGGAATAAAAGCATTTTAGTGTTTAATCATAAATGATGGTGGAGACATAATGGCGCAAAGAGTTAATAGTTCAAATTTAATGGAAGAAGTCCTCACTATTCGTATGCATACTAAAGTGACCAAAGGTGGGCGTAATCTTACTTTCGCAGCTTTAGTTGCTGTTGGTGACGGACGCGGCAAAATTGGGATAGGGCATGGTCGAGCTACCGGTGTCCCACAGGCTATTGAAAAGGCCAATAAAAGGGCTAGTGAAAGTATGTTTTCCGTCCCGTTGATCGGTGATACACTGAGCCATGAACAAATTGGTTATCATAAGTCTTCTAAAGTATTACTTAAACCCGCTGCGCCTGGAACCGGTGTCAAAGCAGGCGGTACCATAAGAGCTATGTTGCAGGTGCTTGGGGTTCACAATGTCTTAACTAAATCCTTAGGCCGCAATAATCCTATTAACCTTGCACAAGCCGCTGTAGATGCGCTTAAGAAAATGCGACGGCCCGATGAAGTTGAATCTCTGAGGGGATGCGATTTAATCATTAAACATCCTCAATGGAATGTTGATAATTCGGTAAAGGAAGAACCAACAACCGATGATACTTTGTCTGAAGAAGAGGGGCAGGATGTTCCCGCTGATGATGTTGTTTCTGACACGGAAAGTACTGAACAGCCGAATGATGCGGATGAAACGGGAAGCTAAGTGAAAATTTTAACAAACACGGTAATATATTATGGATTTGTTACAAGCAAAAGCTAAAACCAACCATGTAAAAAAGAAAAGACGCATTGGACGTGGTGAAGGAAGCGGATATGGAAAAACCGCCGGGCGAGGTATGAACGGCGCCAAGTCCAGAAGCGGCTGGAGTCAGAGAAATATGACCGGCGGTAATATCCCTCTTTGGAGACGGTTACCTAAAGTCGGCTTCACTAATGCTAAGTTTAAGAAAGATTATGTGATTTTTAATGTTGGTCAACTATCTGTTTTTGACTCGGGGGAAGCTGTTGATTTAGACAAGTATCGTGATAAAGGCATGTTGCGGGGCAATGGTCGTTTGCGTGTTAAAATCCTCGGTAGTGGTGAGTTAGATAAGCCTTTACATGTAAAAGCCCATTCTTTTAGTGCTTCTGCCAGGGATAAAATTGAGAATGCGGGTGGTACTTGCGATATTATTCCAGCCCCGAAAAAACCTCTTAAAAACAAAATGAAACAGAAAGATGTTGAACAGGTTTTAGTTGTTGATGCTCAATCAGAAACAGAAGAGGAAGGTTCCGAGTAATTCTGGAGGTTATAATGCCGGTTTTAGACCACATTTCCGATGTCTTGCATATAAAAGATCTTCGAAGACGCATATTGATCACTATTGCTTTGATTTCTTTTGCAAGAATTGGTACTTATATTCCTTTGCCCGGTATTGATACCGCTGCCTTGGGCGAGCTGATTGGACAGGCGGGCGATACTGCTGCCGGAACGGTTTTTGGGATGATTGATATGTTTGCTGGCGGGGCGCTTGAAAGAGGAACTATTTTTGGTCTCGGTGTAATGCCTTATATTAGTGCATCTATTATTTTTCAGTTGTTGGGAAATGTGGTGCCCGCTTTTGAAAAACTTAA
>PUNP01000312.1 GCA_003551785.1 Candidatus Brocadiaceae bacterium
AAGCCTCACGCACGGCCATAGCGCCGCCCGCTGCGCCTACAGCAGCCCCCACCGCGACAGGATAGGTATTTGCTATACCGCCGCAAGCGTCGGCCTAGCAAATCCATGAACTTACTCGCCCTGGCGGGCTCGACGAGAGGTGACGCCCCTCGGAAGGAGGCTTAAGGGGCACATGACAAAATATCACTGCTCAGCGGGGTCCCTTGTAGAGCGCTCAAAGGGCCTGCTACGAGCCAAACCAGGCGATGAACCAGGAGCCAGGCTGGCAGGAAGGCATCACTACCTTCGTTGGCTGGCGAATTGTGAGGCGCAGTGATAACATTCTGATACTGCAAACTAGCCTAATCTTCGCTTTATTTCATCTTGATAGGGTTTGCTTGAAAGTAACAAGAGCTTTTAAATAACAGGCTTAACATAAGACCCAGAAAGTCTGCACCAAAAACGCTTGGAGAGCGGAAGATGTTTATAAGGCAAGAAAGTCTAGATCAGGCATTGGGGAAACTATATGGAACCGCAGGCCACCTATTAAAAATATGGTTTACCTTGAAGCATATGGGGCTGAAAGCTGGATCTTCTCCTATAGAAATCGACACATCGAATTCCACGCCTTCACTAGAAAGACTGTTTTCTTATGGAGCTCCAGATGGAGGGTTTTATGTACCTTTCGCACATACTCGTCGATACATGACAATGAAAGATCATGCGGCCAGGTCGATTGTACAGACAACAATTGAGAGATGGGCATCTAGTGGGTCAGTTGTTACCTGCGACCCAACCGAGTATTTAGATATTTCACGCAATGATGGAAGTGGAAAACTTTCGGTTTCTACAAGCAGGAAATATCCATTCGGCCTTGGACATGGAGAGTCTGGCTTTGCACTTGAAGATGGCAAGCGAGTTCAAATACCTATAACTTCATTTTCTATTTGGTATGGAAGGCAGACGGATATACCACAAACTGCAGACCCAAAGGCATTTTTGGTCGAAGCCATGCTTTCAGAACTCAATATCTCTCCTGCGGAAAGGGAGTTGATTTTTGAAGAAGATCCTATATCGGTTTTGACACAGCCAACACTGTTAAGTCAGGAACAAATTTTTCAGTCGTGCCAGCCTTATATTTCAGGCGATCGACAGTCTACAGTGCAACTTCAGCAAGAAAATTTCTCTGAATACACCAGAAGGGTTAAAAGTATGATTACGGGGCTTGAAAAACCCAGATGGATGCGCCTCCCACCGGAAGATGAGGTAAAAGGTTTGATTTCAGGAGGTGCGAAAGCGATCTTGCTTTACGGGCCACCGAGAACAGGTAAATCATGGCTGATAGACACAATCATGCCTAGAACATCACCGGAAAGAGCAACGATCCAAATCCATGATGGATGGGGTTATGATAATCTTATAGAAGGTTTCAAACCCGACCAGACTGGAAGTTGGGGCTGGGTTGATGGCCCATTAAAGCGTGCAATAAAAGAAAGAAAAAAACTCATTGTTCTCGAGGAGATAAATAGAACTTCTATTTCTCAGGCTCTAGGTGAGGTTTTTTCTTTAATTGAAGATGCTTATCGTGGTGAAGATAACGCAATAACATTAAGAAGCGAAGAAAAGCTTTCGATCGATGAAGATACCCTATTCGTTTTAACGATGAATACAGTCGATAAATCTACAGAAGAAGTTGATGACGCTTTGATGGGCCGCGTAGCTGCGATTGAGTTTCCACCTAGGGCTGAAACTCTTGCTGCGATGATGCACAAGGCAGATATAGATAAAGATCAGATATCCAATATCACACAGCTTTTTTCTGAGATACAAAAAATATATCCGCTTGGTCATGGGTATTTTGCTTCAATGTTAAATAACCTCAAAAAAAATCAGGCACAGCTCTCTAATGAGAAGGTTATAACTCATTACAAAGCAAGAATTCGCCCAGTTATGCAAAACTTTCTTGGCGATTTAAGAAAAAGTGACCTTGAAACCATCGACAATTTAGTTGATGAGCTGTTCGGCTCGCCATGATTATTCGGGCTAAGGAAAACGAGCTAACATGGCTTGATGAGCTTAACTTCGACGCTATTCCTCAGAACCTACCAAATGGAATAAAAATTCATCAACGAGGAAAACTTATTGGAGTCGAGGCACAAGGGCTTGTAGGATCATTGCCACTTTTGAATGGCGACACGCTACACATTACTCCGAAAGTGGGTAGTGTCAATTTCTTACGCCTGCTCTTTCGGGCCGGGGGAAACCAAAAGAATCTACTGGCAGAGTATGAAAGCTTTGTGCAATATTTCTTGGACCCTGAAAGCCAGGTTGATTTTTTAGTTGCAAAAAACCTGTTAGTAGCCGCTGATGAAATAATTAGAAGAAGCCCGCTGCAGGAAAGAGTTTCGCGGCGCACACGTGGACCGTATTTGCAAGGCCGAATTGAAACAGTTGCTACCTCTTTGAACATTGCGCGATTTCAAGATGATCCCGTTGTGTCTCACGTCAAAAGAAAAACAGTAGACATACCTGAAAACAGAGTGCTCACAGAAGCTGTCATCAGAGCATGGATTATTGTCCAAGATAAAGATATAAGTAACTCACTACAAACGATAAAAGACAGGTGGACTCGAAGGTTCCCTCGGTCTAGAAACATCATTGAAGATCTTGACAATGTGGAACGTGGCTTTTCTTCAGGTCGATACGGCGGATCTAGAGATTATTATCGGAAAGCATTGATGCTTGCCCAAGTTATTCTGGGAAGTCAGGGGCTCGGCTTGCATGAGGGAGCGACCGTAGATGGAAGTGCATTTCTTCTTAACACGGCAGATGTATTCGAGAAATACATCCGCAATACTATTGCAGAAAGTCATTTAGATTCTGGATACTTAGTCTCAAAAGGTGGCATTGGGTCACTTAGTCTTTATACCGATGGGAGTTTCATGCTGGAGCCAGATGTATTCGTATCAAAATCAGGACGGCCTATTCTGATAGCAGACGCAAAATACAAGAAGCCAGATTCGGGCGATCACTATCAAATGCAAGTGTATTTGAGAGCGCATGGAATTAGTAGTGGGTTGCTTATATCACCATCGTTTGATGGTACTGATGTCAATATAAAAGAGTACGCCACATCAGACAAAATAATCGTCAGAGAGGCGTATCTCCCTATGCAAAATTTGGCGTCTACAGAAGATTTCCTAGCGTCGGGTGTTTCTCGATTTCAGTAGTCAAAGGGTTCAAATCCATTTTTTCCGCTGCGGAGATCTTACGCTCCGCAGTAGCGAGATACTCGTCACTCACGTCAATTCCAATAAACTTGCGGTCTAGTGCA
>PUNP01000378.1 GCA_003551785.1 Candidatus Brocadiaceae bacterium
AACCGCGCCCCTTCCGGGGCGCATTTATCTTTGTATCTTTTATTACCCCTGGTTAAAACCAGGGGCTACCTAACCTCGCCCCGCTGGGGCGAAAACAGAGACATTGCCCCGGACGGGGCAATGTACGGTAGCCTCGGGTTTCAACCCGAGGTGATGATTCACACGTATTTTTGCGCCCTGAAAGGGCGCGGTAGTTCGTTGCGTATTGACTATGGTGCGGCTTTTCGGCCACGCCCCTGGTGGAATGAGCCACTAAGGGGCTTGGCCGAAAACCCGGCTCGTACTGGACACTTTCAAGCGTCCAGGGGAGCGCGGCAATTTCCGGACTCTGGAGCCCTTGAAAGGGCTCACTACGAACTTTTATTTAAATATCAACACAAGGAGTTATATATGTTCCATAAGATAAAAAGTCGCTTGTATATGTTCTTTATTGTCATAATCAGTGCTTTGTTTTTTATTAACGGTGGAGCTTTTGGCGAAGAGTGGCCCATGTGGCGCTTTGATGCTTCACGCACCGCAGCGAGTTCTCTGGAACTGCCGTCTCAACTTCACCTTCAATGGGTGCGCGATCTTCCTGAGCCGACCAGGGCCTGGCCGCCGCAGATGGATGACGGTGACAAATTGGAATTTGACCTTTCGCATCCCATGATAGTTCACCATAACACTGTTTTTGTGGCGCAATCGTCGAACCATGCTCTGACTGCGTTTGACCTTGAAGACGGAGAGGAAAAATGGCGATTTTACGGTGAAGGGCCTTTCAGGCTTGCGCCCGCCGCTCATGAGGGAAAGGTGTATGCCGGATGTGATGATGGATACCTGTATTGCCTGGATGCTGAAAGTGGTGAACTTGTATGGAAGTTCCGAGCCGTCCCATCGGGGAACAGGGTCATTGGTAATCATCGGTTTATAAGCGCCTGGCCTGTACGTGGCGCTCCGGTGATCAGTGAGGGAGTCCTGTATTTCGGAGCGGGTTCTTTTCCTTTCATGGGAACTTTTATTTATGCCCTTGATGCCCTAAGCGGTGAAGTATTATGGATAAACAGCACCAGCGGTTCGGAATTTATGTCGCAGCCGCATCAGAGATCCGGTTCATTCTCCGGAGTAGCCCCCCAGGGGTATCTGGCTTTAGACGGTGACTTTCTTGTGGTCGCTCAGGGGCGGGCAAGGCCGGCGGTATTCTGTCGGGAGAGCGGCGACCTTCTCAGTGTGGAGCTTCATGGTAAAAGGAATGCAGGCGGCTACGATGTTATGGCTTCAGGTGGGTTCATTTATTTAAACGGGGAAATGCTGCGCACTGACGACGTTGTTCCGATAACCTGGGAAGGCCGTCATGCTTTTTCCGTTCTGGCATCCGGCAAAGTTTATGGTGTCAATGCAGGTAAGATACTCTGTCATGAAGCGCTGCCGTCTCCTGTAACGGTTCCTGACAGGAGAGGCGAAGAGCAGGAGCGTTTTGCCGAGAAGCTTCTGTGGACGGCTGAGGCGCCTGAAGGGTTGGAACGCCTCCATATTAAGTCAGGGCATCGACTTTACGGTTCCGGCGACGGCACAGTTTTCGGTCTTGATGTTATTGATGACGAACAGGGTTTGAATCAGGGCCATGTAGAAAAAATTTGGGAATACAATGTTGGAGAGTCTGTGTGGACTATGGCTGCTGCCAATGGTCGGCTTCTGGTCATGACTGTGGAAGGTAATCTGCACGTTTTCGGACGGGAGGAACTAGCCGAGCCGGGAGTCCACCGTTTCGAGGATCAGGAGCATAATGAAAAGGTAGATTTATGGATGGTTGAGGTGGACAGGCTGCTGAGCGATGTTGGCATTAATAAAGGTTATGTTCTGCTCGCCGGGATCAGAGATGGTCGTATGGCGGAGGAACTACTGAGGCAATCGGATATGTACGTGGTGATGTTGGACAATGATCCGGACAGGCTACGGAGGGTCAGAGAACGCCTTGATGGCTTTGGTTATTACGGGCGGCGGGCCTCGGCCGTCAATGCTGAGATTGCCGACGCAGGGCTGCCGGATTATATGTTTGACCTCATTTTAACGGAAAGGGCGCAAGGTGCAGGTTTGACGGATTCCGAACATGCTGCTGAAACTCTTTTTTCCGCCTTACGTCCTTATGGCGGGCTGGCGAATCTCGAGCTTGATACTTCCGGGCAGGAACTTTTTTTGTCAAGAAGTGAAATTATTTCCGAGTTGGGCGGCACCCTTGATACCGAGGGGGGGCGGGTCGTGATGCGCCGCCCCGGATCACTTCCCGGTTCCGGCTGGTGGACACACCAGAACGCTGATCCTGCAAACTCCGGCATATCACCGGACAGGCGAGTGAGGGCTCCTCTGGGCTTGTTGTGGTTTGGCGGCCCCTCCAACTGCAATGTTCTTCCCCGCCACGGAAGGGGGCCGGTTCCGCAGGTGGTGGGGGGGCGTCTTTTCATTATGGGTCCCGACTCGATCCAGGCCAGGGACGTTTATACGGGCCGTAAAATATGGATAAAAAAAATACCCGGTATCGGAGAGTATTATGACACATGGACACATCAGCCGGGCGCCGACCAGGTCGGGGCGCCGTATGTTTCCTTGCCCGACGGTGTTTATGTCGCCAATAAAAGCGCAATCATCCGGCTTGACCCGGCCAGTGGTGAGACCCTTTCCCGTTTCCTTGCACCCGTAGATGAAAAGACCGGCGAGCGTCCTGATTGGGGTTTTATAAGTGTTCAGGACGATTTAATTGTTGCCGGACTTGACCCCCTGATCTTCACTGACGAAAGGCCGGGAGGCAACAATTGGAATGCAATATCCAGCCGTTCTCTTGTGGTCATGGACCGCATTAGCGGTGAGATAAAATGGACCAGAGAGGCACGACAGGGATACCGCCATAACGCCATAGTAAGCAGTGAAAACGGCAGGGTTTTTGTTGTGGACAGAATGCCCGAAGAGGTGAGAGATAAACTGGTGCGACGTGGTGAGCAAGAGCCTGATCCCATATTGATGTGTCTGGATATCGTTAGCGGAGAGGCGCTTTGGGAAACACGGGAAGGTGTTTTCGGCACCTGGCTCGGTTACTCGGAGAAGCATGATCTGATCCTTCAGGCGGGACGTCACCCCGTCAGCGGGCGTCAGGCTCTCAGCGGTGAACCGGAAAGAATGGCCGTTCATAGCGGGTCTGGCGGCAGCCGGATATGGGAACGTGATTTCTCCTATCGTAATGCACCTCTGCTTTCCGGTGATAATATCATTGTTCACGGTCGTGCTTACTGCCTAATGACCGGAAAAGAACAGGTACGAAGGCATCCGCTTACCGGCGGTGAGGCGCCCTGGAGTTACAGTGCGAGCGCAAATTGCGGACAGATCATCGGCAGCGCCAACCTGCTCACTTATCGCCGCGGAACCGGTACCTTTTTCGATATGGAGTATCATACCGGCACGAGTGATATTGGCGGGCTGCGTTCCGGCTGTACACCCAACCTTGTACCTGCAGACGGTGTTCTGAATGCGCCTGACTATACCAGAGAATGCACCTGTGCCTACCAGTTCCAGACATCTCTGGCCCTGGTTCCCATGGATTCCGTGGAGGGGTGGGCGGCAGGCTCTGTGCCCGGAGTTGAAGATAAGGTGAAAGAGGGCGGCATTAATTTCGGCGCCCCCGGCAACAGACGTATAGGTTCGACGCTCTGGCTTGGTTACCCGGGTGTAGGAGGTGCAAACGCCGTTTCAATTAATGTTACCTCCCGGGGCGGTGACGCCCCGAAAGAGTTCAACAAGCATCCCGCTCTTGTTTCCGACGCGGAAAAGCCCTGGGTGTCGGCTTCGGGAATCGAAGGTGATTTGACCGTTGAAATGCTGTTGGGACCCGGGGAGTCCGGTCAAGAATCTACAAATTATACTCTAAGTTTTTATTTTCTTGAACCGGAAAACATCAGCCCCGGCGAGCGCTCATTTGATGTGATCGTTCAGAATGAAAAATTGTTGGCGGATTTTGATATTGTCTCAGAATCCGGTGGTATGAAACGGGAGGTCAGCGTTGAATTCCGTGATGTCAAGGTCAGTGATATTCTGAAGGTCGAGCTGAGGTCTTCAGAAGATGCCCAATATCCGCCGCTCCTGTCCGGCATCAGGTTCTATAACGATGATCAATTATCCGATTAATAATATACAACTTATCATGAAAAATATACTAAAATTCGTCTGCTATGTTTTTTTTTCCGTGCTGTTCTGTTTACCAGTGTTGCAGGCGGCTGATTGGCCCATGTGGCGACACGACGCCTCCCGCAGTGCAGCTTCAACACATGAACTTGATTCTCATTTGCAGTTGCACTGGAAGCGGGAACTGCCTTCTCCTTCTCCGGCCTGGCCGGAGCAGCGTGAGGACGGTAATAAACTGGAGTTTGACCTTTCGCACCAGCCAATAGTTTATGACGGGATGGTCTATATTACCAAAGCTTCGAACGATGCCCTGCTGGCTCTTGATCTTTTTTCGGGAGAAGTGAAGTGGCGTTTTTATGCAGAGGCTCCGTTCAGGCTGGCGCCTGCTGCAGAAAACGGACGCATATATGCCGTCTCCGACGATGGGTATTTATATTGTCTGGATGCTTCGGACGGAGAGTTGCACTGGAAGTTCCGTGGTGGCCCCGCCTCTAACAGAATTCTCGGTAACGAACGCATGATCAGTGCCTGGCCGGCCCGTGGCGGTCCGGTACTGGGTGGGGGGAAAGTTTATTTTGCCGCCGGTTCTTTTCCGTTTATGGGGATATTTATTCATGCGCTGGATGCTGAAACGGGTGAGCGGGTATGGACCAACAGTACCAGCGGTTCCGAGTTCGTGCGGCAGGTACACCAGAGGTCCGGATCTTTTGCCGGTGTGACTCCCCAGGGTTATTTGACCATTGACGACGAATATCTCATCGTCGCCGGCGGGCGTTCTCGCCCGGCGGTTTATCTGAAGGAGACCGGTGAATTTCTCTATTTTGAAAAAAGTTCCAGGCCGGCGGG
The DNA here is from genome assembly GCA_003551785.1 of Candidatus Brocadiaceae bacterium. The sequence continues at coordinate 4,993 of PUNP01000378.1, forward strand.
AAAAGCGCCACCGTGGGAAGGAGGGCCCGTTTATGGCGGTTATGATGCGCTGGCCGCAGGGGGGCATTTCCTCGTCCATGGTGAAATGATGCGTACTGAAGACGGCGAACATATTGACTGGCTTGGAACGTATGCCGCTTCCGTCCTGGGGCCGGACGGTATTTATGGGGTTCGTAACGGTCGGATCGTCTTTCACTCACTAAGTCCCGCCGTTGAGGATGCGGTCGATAGACGCGGGCGCGAAACTCAACGATACAGCGGCGATCTACGGTGGGAGGTTGAGGGCCCCGACGATATTCAGCAAATACATATAAAAGCCGGAGGGCGCCTTTACGGGACAAGCGGAGATGGGAATGTATTTGCTCTCAGTCTTGCAGAGAATCCGGACAATATGAGCAAACAGTGGGAGGCGCAGGTAGATGGAAAGGTGTGGACTATGCTGGCAGGCGGGGGACGGCTCCTTGTCATGACAGAGGAAGGTGTTTTGTATGTGTATGGTCCCGCTCGTGAAGCCGATGCCGTAGTTCATCAGCGCCCTGAAAAATCGCTCGAACGCCGCAGTGTTCAGTGGGATCAAAAAGCGGAGCGCATTCTGGGAGAAACCGGGGTCTCGGAGGGGTATGCTGTTGTGGTCGGCATTGATGACGGCGGTCTGGCTGAGGAACTGCTCAGACGCACCGGTTTGCATGTGATAATAATTGATGAAGATGAAAAGAAAGTGGCGGAACTCCGGGATCGTTTGGATAGTGCGGGCTTCTACGGGAAACGCGCCGCTGCATTTACCACGACGCTTTCTGAAGCAAATTTTCCTCCGTATTTTGCTGAACTTGTGCTATCTGAAAGTATGAATGGCACGGGGTTCAGTTCACAAGAAGCCGAATTTGTCGAGGCGCTGGCAGGCGTCCTGCGGCCTTACACCGGTTATGCAGAGTTTAGTGTTGAGGAAGCAAAGGCGGATAACATTTTAGAGTGGCTCAATGATTTTGGTATTGAGAGTGTCCTGGCAGATTATGAAGACGGCAGGATAAGGTTGAAGCGCCGGGGACCGCTGCCGGGTGCCGGCGCGTGGACACATCAGAATGCCGACACTGCCAATACCGGCATCTCCGAGGAAAGCCGCGTACGGGCGCCGCTTGGACTTTTATGGTTCGGTGGCCCTTCCAATCGGAATCTTCTGCCCCGTCACGGACGTGGGCCGATTCCCCAGGTTGCAGGTGGTCGAATTTATAACCTCGGACCGGATTCCCTTCAGGCACGGGACGTTTATACCGGCAGAAAATTATGGAAAAAGAACATACCGGGGATAGGCAGCTACTACGATACTGTACGACACCAGACCGGAGCGGATCAGACCGGTGCGCCGTACGTCTCCGGACCCGATAGTGTGTACCTTGTGCACGGAGATGTTATCCTGCACCTTGATTCCGCGACCGGCGAGGAAATCAACAGGTTCCCGGCCCCGCCAAATGAACAGGGACAGCGTCCGGACTGGGGTTTTATCAGTGTTTGGAACAATAAAATTATCGCCGGCTTGGAACCGCTGATTTTCGATGAGCGACGTCCCGGCGGTGATAACTGGAATGCTATATCGAGCAGATATTTGGTGGTTCTGAACAAAAATGACGGGGAAATAATGTGGCGTAAGGACTCCGATTGGGGATTTCGGCATAATGCCATTGTCACATCACAGGAAGGCCGGGTGTTTGTGGTTGACCGTATGCCTGAAGAAGTGAGAGGTGACCTGCTCAGACGCGGTCTAGGTGAGTCCGATCCCAAAATTTACTGTTTAGATGTTGATAGTGGAGATGTTATCTGGGAAGTTGAAGATAATGTGTTCGGCACGTGGCTCGGATACTCGGAGGAATATGATTTATTGCTTCAGAGCGGGCGCCCTGCGGTTGATGGCCGCCAGTCCCTGCCGGGGGAGCTTGACGACCGAATGGCTGTTCTGCGTGGCTCAGACGGCACGCTCATCTGGGACAGAGATGTTTCTTACTCCAATGCTCCGCTTATCCATGAGGGATCAATTATCGTCCATGGAAAGGCCTTCTGCCTTCTGACCGGGGAGGACAAAAAAGCGAACCACCCACTGACCGGTGAGCAAATAGATTGGCGTTTTCATGCCAGCAGAAACTGTGGACAGATAGTCGGCAGTGCCAACCTGCTCACCTATCGACGTGGTGCTTCTACATATTATGATCTCAAAAACCACTCCGGTTCCGGGAGCCTTGGGGGGTTCAGAGCCGGATGCACCCCCAATCTTATAGCAGCCGACGGGGTTCTGAGCGCTCCGGATTACACCCGGGACTGTATCTGTTCATATCAATTTCAAACATCCCTGGCTATGATTGCGATGGAAGAGGTTGAGGGGTGGACTTTCAATCGTCTCCCTCAAATATCGGCCCCCGTTCAACAGGGGGGAATCAATCTGGGAGCTCAAGGTGACCGCTGGGTTAATTCAACCCTTTGGCTTACCTATCCATCAATCCATTCTTCCGGCGGTACTTCTGCACAGGTACCACTTTATACCACGGGCGCTCAAGGTGCGACGGGAACGGTTATACCGGTCGATATTTATCCTGAACACCCGGAGTGGACGCGATTCAGCTTTCACCCTATGCTGGTTCAAGGTGCAGATTCGCCGTGGATTTCCTCCAGCGGTATCGAAGGAGAAGTAACGATCGAGTTGGATTTGAAAATTCAGGAGGAATACGGGCCAAAAGATTATACGATCGCACTTTACTTCCTCGAGCCTCGGGCTCGTGAGGAGGGTAAGCGTGTCTTCGATGTCATCCTCCAGGATGGCGAGCAGGTTGTCAGCGGGCTCGATATTTTCAGTAAAGCGGAAGGAGGGGATAGAGAGGTCGTTATAACCATGACGGAAGTTTCGATCAATAACGCTTTGAAAATTGAATTGCGGTCACGGGATCAAAGCAAGCTGCCGCCGCTTATTTGCGGAGTAGAGTTTAGGGAGGAAAGATAACAATGAGTTTGAACTATAAGTATGAAGCCTTTTTTGTTGTAATGATTTTGCTCTCTCTGTTGTCACGGACGGGGTTCACGGCCGTATCGGACCTCGATTTTGAGCAGATGCAGCAGGACGAAATCACTGAATTGGCGTTGGGAGCCGACCGTGCCCGGGTGCGTGCGCAGGCGGTGGGTCGGCTGGACGATGAGAAGCTTTTGGCTGAAATTGCTATGGAAGACGGGTCGTGGTCGGTAAGGAGTGCAGCTCTTTCCAATATTTCCGGCCAGGAGTATTTAACCCGGGTTATTATGGAATCCGGTTATTGGGAGGATGTTCGCCGTGTTGCCATCAGGAGGGTGGATGACAATGATCTTCTGGCGAAGCTCGCCAAAGAGTGTCGGTTTTGGGACTCGCGCCATGCCGCGCTCGAAAAAATAGATGATACTTCCCTGCTTGCCGAGCTTGCTTTAGAGGCTGATTTTTGGGATGTGCGGCGGGCTGCGGTGCGCAGAATCGATGATCACGAGGTTCTTGCGGAAGCGGCAGTCAATGATCCCGACTGGAAAGTTCGCCTGGCCGCGGTGAAAAGCCTCGGCGACGAAAGCCTGGCCTCAAAGATCGCTGTGTCGGATAAACATCCACAAGTGCGCGCCGGAGCCGTCAGGCAGTTGACCGATGGTTCATTGCTAAAAAAAATAGCCGTGAACAGTGAATATCCGGCTGTGCGCATAGCGGCAATCGAAAAAATCGACGACAGCTTACTGACGGCGGATATCGCTGGAGACGAAAAGCAGCCTGTAGAGGTGAGAAAGGCGGCTCTGAGAAGAGTTAAAGACCAATCCTTGCTGACTGAGATTACCCTGAATGATGAAGAACCCGAACTTCGACGTGCCGCACTTTCAGCACTCTCAGACAGTGCAATCGCGGCTCGCGCGGCTGTAGAAGACGCTTGTTGGTCGGTCAGGTATGAGGCGGTTAAGATAACTGATGACAGAGACGTCTTGGGCAGTGTAGCCGAGCATGACGAGGATAAAGTTGTGCGAACCCTTGCATTAGAAAGGCTTGCAAGAATTCGCTGATGACCTGAAAACAGTTTTTTCGAATGAGGAGAACAAGAATGAATACTTTTGTCAGAAGATTGTCGTCGGGTGTTTTGGTTGCGGCCTTTTTAAGTTTGATTTTTTTGAGTTCATACAGTCTTTTTGCCGAAGAGGCCCGTGATGTGGATACTCCGCCCGGTCCCTGGCATGAGCTTGAACGTTACGCGCATATTACGAGGCCGGAGAAAGGGGATGAAGTGAGCATGAGCGATGAGGTTCGCGCCTTTGTTGATTCCATGCTTTCGGACTCGCGCATGGGCGCGGCGTCGAAAACCTTTGCCCATTCGGACGCCTGGGGTTCTCTTGGCCCGGATGCCCCCGCCGGCCCCGAGCGGCACGAGCTTCCCCGCCCTGAGGAGACCAGGACACTTGATTTGCCCGAACCCGGCGGCGACCGCGGCAGCGGCACGGCCGATGATCCCTGGCGCGGCGTTATCGGTGAATACCTGTCACAATACGAATTCACGGACTCCAGGGCGCATCCCAACCGTATCAGGGCGCGTTTTGACAGGCGAGCCGAAGGTTTCCCGACAGAGACACAGTGGCCTTCACTTGATTCTTTAACGCAAGACTATATGGGAGAGCTGGATTACTCCCCCTACCTTTTGGAAATTCCGGCGGGCCACTACATTGAATCGACGGTCACTGTTCCGCCCGGGTTCTGGCTTAAGGCTGATGGCCGAGTTGTCATACGCCCCGAGCTGGGCGAGGGGGGAGTTTCCTCGCCGCTGATCGACCTCCATATCCGATCCGGCCTTGAGGGCGCCGTGCTCAATGCCGACAATGTCCCGAGTTTCAGAACGGATGTATTTCCCTGTGAACTGAGGGATAATGAGGAGTTGCGGGTACGCTCGGGGGAAAGCCTGACGGCCGTGCTCTGTGGACACGGGGCTTACGTCGTGGACAACCATATAAAGAACTTCACCCACAGCGGCATCCGGGGCGCCGGTACGCGGGGCAATAAAGGGTCATATGTGCATGTACTGGGCAACGTTATTGAAAACATAGGCTACAGCGGGATACGCACCCAGTTGCGCTGGCTTGTTATGGACAATCACGTCAGGCACTGTGGCTATCTTCGCCCTTCCGGGGCCGGAGGAGATGATGGTATAATAGTAAGTGAATCCTTTGAGACAGTAGTTGTGAATAATATTATTATAGGCGGGCGTGGGGATGCAGAACGTGCGGCGGCGCGCCATGTGCTCAGCGGCCAGCGGCCGGTTTACTCTTTTGTTGCCGGTAACATTTCAATAGCTGACGGCGCAACTCGTAATAATGTGGGTTTTTCCGACGGTGCACATTATAACTTTTTCATCGGCAACCTCGTTCTCGGCACCGGTTCTCAGGAAGGTTGGAGCATCCAGGCCGGATTTTCTCTGAACGGGTACGGCAATACTGTCGAATATAATGCAGTCTTTGATAATTCCCGGGGTGCTCGCACAGGTTCACGTTGGGATGAGGAAACGGCAAATCTTATACGAAACAATTACTTTGAATATCGTCGCGGAGGCATCCACCGCAGTGGATCCCGAGGCGTGCATTATATAGAAACGGGTAATAACTGGAATCGTTTTCGCGAAGCAAAAGCGGAACTGAACCCTCCGGAAGATTTCGGTCTGTTCATACATAGACGGGACAAGGATTGAGCTTCCTTGCTCTTACAAACCGGTATGACAGTGGTAAATTGAGGTGGTTTTCTGGATAATTATCAGGTGTTTGTTTGACAAAATAGGCAAAATGAGTATAATTAATGATAATGAACTTTTATTTCAGTTTCTTTTTTTAGATAGGGAGGCGCTTATGTTGGCTACAATGTGGAGTAGTGTTTTGACGTTGATTCTTGCTGTGGCGGCGTTGGTTGTTTACGTTAAGGGAGTGCGATATGATAAGTCTTGGGCTACCCCCGTTATGACGCTGCTCGTGTTAGGCGCTGTTGTAGCAGTAATTTTGCCTCGTACGCCCCAGTGGCGGCGCAGGCAGATGGCGCGAAGGATGGGACCCTCTTATGAGTCAGTGGAGTATTTGGCAGAGAAACTGGCCCCCCAGCTTTCAGACGGCGCTCGCGTACTTGTGTTGCGCGATTTGGTAGAGGCCGAGATGATGGAGCTTGAAGACGAGGAGTATTTTAATGATGATTATTCTGTTCCCACGGTTGAGGAATCTGTGTCTGAAATATCCGAAGGGATTGCCAGGGCTTTTCGGAGAGGTGCGGGTTTCGATATTGAGATTGTTGCCAATGTTCCGCCTAAATTAGATGCTTACGATTATGATGATTATTATATCCTAATCGAAGAACCCACCGTTGGGGCTTTGGATGACGCTATTGCCCCTTATGAGGATGATCTGGACCTTATCATTTCAATGATCAACCTTCCCGGCCAGCCCTATGATGGAATCTATGAGTTGGAATATTTGGCGTTCTATGATTGGGCCAATGTTCCGCTTTTTGCCTGGGATGCAGGCAGGATTGAGGATAGCGAGGTAATACGTAACTATATCGAAGATGGGTTGCTGGCGGCCGTTGCCTTTCGCCATCCCGACAGGGAGATTGGGTTGATGGCTGTTTCTCAGGATAATCTTGGTGAGCTGCCTGAAGTCAGCCCGCCTTATTAGACTGTCAGAAATATATTGACCAATCCTGTGAAAAGATGCCGGGTATCGTTGTTTTGCCGCCGGGAGTGCGAGTTTTCCAATTAGCATTTTCGGATTCACGGTCTGCTCAGCGGACTTTTGGACTTTTAAGTAAGTTCTCAGCGAACTGCGTCTCATTTTTATGTCTCACCCCTGAAACCGCCGCCTGAGGCTGCCGGGAGAGTGAGGCGTTCTAGCCCGTCTGCTATCAGTCAGTACGTATGAGACGTCCGATAAAACCGGTCACTCCATGGCGCACTTCATGCTTGTGCAGGTTTTCTGCAGCGATAGCCACCCAATTTTGACATGAACTTCAGTATCGTTTATAATAACCACTGATTGGTTGTTAGTCCTCAGTGAATACCGCAGCATCATCAGCGACAAAGAGCACTGTGTTGATGAGCTGAAGAGGAGCACTGAATATTTACCGTATAAGTTAGCAAATTCCTCAAATCCTCCAGGAGGTTTCAGAATGGGCAAAAAATTGAAAAAATCGGTTTTTGCTTCTTTTATAGGCTTATTGTTTTTAACTACCTCTGCCGCAGCTAATGAAGATGCCTGGCTTATTCGGGCCAGGGAGGATACGGGCTATGAACCCCCTAAAACCATCCAATCCGCGGAAACAAGAGGTGGTGCTTCTGCTCCTGTACAGCTTATGAGGCAATCTGAACGAAAGAAACCTCCTGAGCCGGATTATTTGGTTGGTAAAGTGATCTGGGGGGAATCTGCTACATTCACTGAAGGCTCCGGTGGGGAGATGGAGGTTGATGATTGGAACCTTGTCCCGGGAGATGTTGCCAATCTCATCGATGCAGGACGTTCCGTCGGGCAGGACTATCATTGGAGTAATGTGCATCTTGACGAATTCAGTTACGATCCGGATAAGATGCCTGTTCTGTTTATAAGTGGTGTACGTACCTTGAGGATAAGCGATAGTCATCAGGCTCAACTCAGACAATATGTTTTGGATGGTGGGATGATTATACTCGATTCTGTCTATGGGTCGCCTCATTTTACCGAATCTGCGAGGGAGACCTTCCAGAGCATATTTCCTGGCAGGCCATTCAGGATTCTACCCGAGGACCATCCCGTTATGGAAACGTATTACGAGGTAAATCTTGAGAATCATCCCGTACAGTCCGATGATGACCGTCCCCATCTTGAAGGTATCTATATAGGAGCTCGGGTTGGTGTTTTGCTCTCTCCTTTTGGCATGGGCACGGGTTTGGTCGGAGAACAGGATGTTTTTGAAAAACTCAGGGAAAGAGGTCTCGAACCCCGTTATATGAATAAGGAGTATGCCCAGCGCCTTGCCACCAATTTTGTCGGTTATTCGGTAGGCTATGCCGAGGTTGGCGAAGTTCAGGGGAAATCTGAGCATTATGGTAAGGCAGACAGAGATTCGGCAACGGATGAATTTGTGTTCGCTCAAATTCGTCATGAGGGTGCTTGGGATGTCCATCCGGGTTCTGCGAATGCCTTACTTAGACAACTTAGACAAAAATCCGCTATAAGCGTGCATTTGAGAAGGCAGGCCGTAAGTCTGGCTGAAGATGATCTCTCACCCTATACTTTCCTCTACCTTACGGGACTGGATACTTTTGAGTTTTCTCATGATGAGAGGGAAGCATTAAGGGATTTCATTAACAATGGCGGGTTTCTGCTGGTGAATAACGGCCTTGGATTAAGCCGATTTCATCAAGCCGTTACCAGGGAATTAAATAACATTTTCCCCGATTCCAATTTGGAGAGTATTAGCTCTGAGCATGAGATATTCCACATAATGACTCCAGCCTATCATGTTAATTATACTTCCGTTATTCGGCGTAATGAGCCCGAGCTTGGTAACACTCCCTTGCTCATGGGGATTGAGCATGATGGTGAACTTGCAGTGGTTTATAGTCCTTACGATCTTGAAGGAGGCTGGCTCAATATTGAGGATATACCGCTTATGCGAGGGTTTGAGAATCAATCAGCTCAGAACCTGGGTATGAACCTTCTCGTCTATTCCATGCTGCGATAAGAAGTGCTCAGGTGAAAATTTCCTTGACTGCTTCCAGATATCCATATCCATGCAGATCATCGGGTTGTAAATAGCTTGTTTCTGTCCATTCATTCCAGCTGTTAATGGTCAAAAGAGGCTTCTGCTCAGGATGCTCTTTGATGTAGCAACGCGCCTTTTCAAGAGCCTTTTGAAAGTTTTCAGGCGTGTTATTTTTGACGACAGGGGATTTATACTCTGTAAACCGAGGATTGTTGTCCCATCCCACAGATATATGAGGATAATAGGGGATATTATATTCTTGGTCGATCCTGCTCCATTGTTCAACTACATCATCTACGATTTCCATGTAATCGCGGTTTGCATCCGTGAAATGGACAAACTGGTAATGAGTCAGGCTGTCAAAGGCCAACAATTGCACCATCTCCCTTTGCGTGGTGCCTTTTGTGTTATCGACCCCGCTAATGTTGTATTCAGCTTTACGGAGGCAGAGCTGGAGATGAAGCCCCTTTAATCCGCTTTTCCTGGCCCGTCCCCTGAACCAGTCCAGTGCATCACGAGCAGCATCAGGCCCACCCAGACCCTGTATTAACTTCTGCAGATCATAAATCATGAAGACGGGTTTACCGTCAATAGTGTAATAAGATGGATGGTTAAAATAGAGTTCTATCAGCCGCTCGGCCACCCGCTCAAACTCCTTACGATCAACATCCGCACGCCAGATGATGTTATCTGGTTGCGAACTGGAGAGCCTTTTGTCCCAAATCGGCAACACATCGTGATTGGCCCACATCAGGTAGAATTTAACCCGGTCATTGTTGCTTGCCAGCAGGTAGCCATTATTCAAACAGGTTTCAAGGAATGGTCGTCGATCATACCAATACCAATCGTAGATA